>DATMMY010000018.1:0-7362 GCA_035569515.1 Candidatus Solibacter sp.
GGGTGAGGTACAACAGACCATCCTCGAGGCTGCTGAACAAATAAGTAAGTTGGGCGAAACAGTGACCAAGAAATTAGATGTGTTTTTCTCAAAATGGGTGACGACGCTGGGTAAAAAAGAATCCGAATACATACACCCAGCTGAAATCAAACTCGCAAGGCCCACCGGGCCATCGGGATTTTCCTCAGACAGTTTCAACCCGGATTATCCTGGATTGGAATTCTCATTCTAGCAATCCTAGACTGATGCTTCCTGTTCCTGTCTTGACATAATCGTATAAAAAAGCTATTGAGTTGAAGAATGACCATTGGAAGCTGTTGAACTTTGTGGTTCATTAGGGCATTGGCAGCTACAAAAATATCTACATGCAGTGCTGCCGAAGCTGCCTTGGGGCGATATACTCGCTGTTATTGTTCCCAGTGTTCTGCCTGAGCCTTCTGATAGGTGCTGCATCTCCCCATGATATGGATCAAGACCCTCAATAACCTCGGGTTATAACCAAAAGGCGCCCGCTGGTGCTCTGGCGGGCGCTCAATGCGGTTAAATGGTCTAAATGATACAGCCGTTATCACCGCACGCCGCCGCACACAGGCAAGAAGTTGCTGTTTAACACTCTGCGTATGGACTCAGGCCTGCTGCCATTGAGCTCGCCGACAAAATGCGTGCGGCTTCGATATCAGTTAATCCGATTTAGACAATTTACCCCGTAATGTTGCTGTGGCAGGTCAATTCTGGCACTATGCGAAAGACACGATCGAAAGCGCTTGCGCTGAAGTTCGCTTGTCGAAAATATTGATAACTAATTGACAAAGGCGACGCCTCGCGTCCGCGGCAAGAACCCTAGGGTTACCGGAAAAGCTCTTTGACAACTGAATAATTGAGGTAAGGACCTTCTGGGAGATGCACGGGCTGGCCACGCTGCATGGCGTGTCAGCCCTTGGGGCGGGAGGCCGCTAACTAAAGGCAGTGAAGAGCAGGGGCTGCATTCTCACCGGTTTAAAGAGTGGCCCAAATTCAAGTCGGCACAAATAAGGCTCAAGTCGGCACCGGCGAAGTTCAAGTTGGCACAACCAAGCGTCAAGTCGGCACAAACGGTCGTCAAGTCGGCACAAATCAGGCCTCGAGTCGGCGCAAATTGCTAAGCGAGCCCAGAGATCTCCAATGTTTTCAACGCTGATACCGAATGTACCAGCCTGAAAGCAGTATTTGTAATTGTCCAAAAGTCTTAGAAGGGATTTCTGGCCAATTGCTAATTGCTATTTGCTCGAATGTAGCGGGTTGTAGCGGCATGTAGCGTCTCAAAACGGCGCCATTTCTAGAAGCTATTTATGGCTGTAACTGACAGAAGACAAACGGCTTCCTGGCAAAGTGGATAAGAAATGTAGCGGCGTAGCGGGTGTAGCGGCAATCTTTAGGAATCTCTGGCATTAGGGCATTCAGAAAATCCATCAACCACCCCGTGTCGGAACCTCAAATCGTCATGGCCTGAAAGCAATTTGCAATCGTCCAACGTCTTAAGTCGTCAGAAAAAGGCAGCTCATAACTCATAACCCCAATGTTTTCAACGTACCTGCGCAAATGTACCGGGTCGGGAGACAATTTTCTTGGAAGAATAAAGGAAACGCAGCCTCCACGTTCCTCGAGGAACGCGTCCTCTATGACCACATGGGAAGCATCATCTCTTCTTAAACGCGATATTCACCAGCAGCTTTTCGCCGTCAATGTCCACCACGTTGCAAAACGTCCGCTCGCCCCGGCGGGTGAAATCCAGGCCTACGCAGCTGCCGCCGATGCGTAGGTTGCGAATATGAAGGTGGTCCAGCCACTCGGGTAGCGTGGGGTTCACCACGTTCAGCTCTCTGCGATGGGCGCTGGGCCGAATGCCGAGCACTGAGGTCAGCAACAGAAAGACTGCGCCGGAAGCCCATGCTTGGGGCCAGCACGAGACCGGATATTGCACCGGCCGGTCGTGTTCGCCTCGCTGGATGCCGCAGAAAAGTTCCGGCAGGCGGTAGTCGCGGAAATTCAGCGCTGCCTGGAACAGTCCGGTAAATAGCTGCAACGCAGCTTCGCGGAACTCATAGAGGGCCATGCCGTGCGCGGCAATGGAGTTGTCATGGGGCCACACCGAGCCGCGATGGTAGCTAAGGGGATTGAATACGCGCTCTTCGTGCGACATGGTGCGCAGGCCCCATCCGGAAAACATGTCTGGCTGGAGCAGGCGCTGGGTCACCATGCGGGCCCGCTCCAGGGGGATCATGCGGGTAAACAACAAATGGCCGGGATTGCTGGAAATCGCCTGGAGCTGGCGCTTATCGCCGTCCAGGGCCATAGCGTAGAAGCCGCGCTGGGGCATCCAGTAGGCCTTTTCGAATCGCCTGGCCGTCTCAGCGGCTTCTTTCTTGAGCTTGTCGGCGGTCTTTATGTCGCCGAAGGAGCGCAGCAGCGAGGCCATCCGGTACTTGGCTTCGTAGACATAGCCTTGCACCTCACATAGAGCGATGGGCGGCTTGGCCAGTTCGCCGTCGATATGCACGTTGGCGTCCCAGGAATCTTTCCATCCTTGATTGGCCAGCCCTTTGGGCGAGCGCCTCAGATATTCGACAAAGCCATCGCCATCCAGGTCGCCATAGCGGTCAATCCACTCAAGCGCGCGGTGCGCGTGGGGGAGCATGTCTTTCACGAGTTGCTCATCGGCCGTCCAGTTGAAAGTCTCGCTCAGCAGGACCAGCCACAGTGGGGTCGCGTCCACGGAGCCGTAATAGGGCCCAAAGGGCATTTCGCCGGCGCGGGTCATCTCGCCTTCGCGGTATTCATGCAGAATCTTGCCGGGCTCTTCATCCTGCCAGTCGTTCTTTTCTTTACCCTGAGAGCGGGCCAGTACGCGCAGCGTCTCACCGGCAAGCCGAGGATTCAGCAGAAGCGATTGAAATGCGGCGATGATCGAGTCACGGCCGAACATGGTGGCAAACCAGGGGACACCTGCGCCTATGACGTGCTCCCTTTCGTCAGGGATCTGCAGTGCGTGAAAATCGCCAACACAGGTCTTGATCAACTGGTCGAAGATGCGGTTGCTGGATTCAAACTGGGCTGACTGCGATTCCCACCTGCTGACCGCCTCACGCCGCGCCCGCAGGCTCTGGGAAAAATCGGCGCGGACGGCGCGGGAGCGCCTGGGCTCAATCAGTGGCGTGATCGAGGTTTGAAGTTGGAAGCGCTTGAACGGCGGCAGCGTGAACTTCCAGTGCGGGGTGGCATCCTCAATTTGCTCCGGCTGCGGGGAAACATGGATGACGGTCTCCCGCACAACTTCATCGCGCCCGAGATAGCAAAAAATCAGGGAGTCGCCCTGCACCAACGCCTTGTAGTATTGGCCCATCTCCTTGCGGGCGGTGCCGCGTACCTGGAAAACGTCCATGTAGTCGGCCTCATAGGCCAGCTCAATCGTCAGATCCAGTTCGTGGAAGTTGAAATTTTCGAACGTGAGGTAGTCGTAAAGGACATCTGAGCAGAGCAACTGCTCACGCCGTATGTGGACCGTATTTTCGGGAATCTCATAGGTCTCGCGCAACGTGCCCCGGCCAGTGGTCAACTCAATCTGCGACATAAAGGTCTGCTCGGTGCTTGAGGACAACAGGCCCGTACGGTGTCCGCCCACGCGCAACTCCATGCGGCTCAGGAACCGCGTGTCATTATGAAAAAAACCTACGTCCGGCGCGCCGGGCGGCATAATGTCCCCGGATGGATTGGTCGAAAGGAAGGTCTTGCCATCAATCAACGTGAGGTTATTGGCGTTGCGCGCCTCGGCGCCCTGGTACGCAATGCGCGGCTCAGGATAAGGCGAGGGAATTTCGACTAGCTCGTGATAGGGAATGACCAGTTTTGCGCTCATGTCTTAGGCCGTTATGCCGCAAGTTGCGAGAATTTTGGTCTCGTCTTGATGTGGGCGGCACGTTGAGAAATTGGTAATTGGTAATTGCGTAATTAGGTAATTTTGTAATTTCAGATCATGACTGGTTAGCTTATTTTCGGTCTGATGGCCGCGGCGAAATTTCATGCAACCATGGTCTCCGGTTCACCTGAACGTCGCACGATTCCTGAAACAATCTCGGAATAAAGTTTATGGTAGTCCCCGGCCATGCGTTGGACGGAGAAGTTTTCCTCCATGTAGCGCCGCACGTCCGCCGGAGCGATCTTCAGGTTCCGGGAGCACTCCGCCAGTTCATCAATCGAGTTTCGTACATGACCGGCTACGCCCTCTTTGACAATCTCCATCACCGATCCGCCCTGCAGGGCCAGCACTGGGGTGCCGCAGGCCATGGCCTCAATCATGACCAGTCCAAATGGTTCATCCCATTGGATGGGAAACAGCAGGGCCCTCGAATTTCCCAGCAACTCATTTTTTTCCTCCGGGCCCAGTTGGCCTACATACTCGATGAACTTTCCATCCACGTGCGGTTTCACCTGACTTTCCCAATAATCCTGGTACACAGGCTGAATCTCTCCGGCAATCTTCAGGGCGATCCCCGATTTTTTTGCGATCTCGACTGCCAGATGCGTCCCTTTGGGAGGAGCCACGCGCCCCAGAAAGCACAGGTAAGGTTGCTTGGTTTCTTTCAATTGGTACTGAGATGGCTTAATGCCGTGATGGATAGTGCGCAGGTGGGGCATCGTGAGTTTCTGCCGCTGAAAGTCACTGATCGTGACATAGTGAATGTCTGGCAGCTTTGCGTAATATTCCGTGAGCGAACGTTCGTAGGCATGGTGGACGGTGCAGACGAACGGCTTATTCACAAAATACGAGAAGCTCAATCCGGGGGCGCTATTCAGATGAATAACATCCGCTTCGCGCACAGCATCCCGAATCGCCCATGCCACATGGGCAAGCCCTTTCAAGCTTGCTTCAGGCTCACTCTGGAGCGGCCAGTCTTCTTCCTCATAGATCCAGCGGGTCTCTACCGGGGCTGTGGATTTCCCGTTGGCATACAGCACGACCTTGACTCCTTCCTGCTGGAGTTGTTCCGCCAGTTCGGCAACAAACAACTCCGTCCCGCCATATTTCTTGGGGGGTACTGCGATAAAGGGAGGAGCGACCAGCGCGATTTTCATAACAACCGCATGAGGGAAACCTTAAGAGCATCCCTATTACAGATGCCGGATGGAGCCGCAATGTTTCTTCAAAGAAACTCCCTCATCGCTGAGGATGTTGGGTATAGGTTTAGGATTCTTAATCACCAGAGCATCCGATCACCCAATTCAGGATACGGTCTCAACAGTCACGTTTCTTTGACTCGCGATTTCCACGGCCCGCTCGAACTCGCGAGCGCGCGCATCGCTGGTGTGCCTGGCCATGACTCGCGCCTGGGCGGCAAGTCCGATTTGCCGCAGATAGGCTGTGTCATATTCGGAGATGTAGCGGAGAACGTCGTCGCCGCTCGCGGGAAGCAGGATCTCTTTTCCGGGAATGAAGAAGCTATCCAGTCCTGGCCAGTTATCGGAAACAATGGTGGCGGCGCAGGCGGAAGCCTCAAATAAGCGCACGGAAGGCGAGAAGCCGGCCATTACCATGTCCCGCCGCGTGACGTTGAGAGTGAGACGGCAAGAACCGTAGAATTCGGCATGATGCCGCGGGCTGACGTGCTTGATGCGCTCTACGTTGTCCGGCCATGCAATCGACTTCGGATATTGGGGGCCGGCCACAATAAATCTTCTGTCAGGCAGCCGTCGCGCTGGTGCGCACAATAGCTCTTCTATCTTCGGTTGGCGGTCAGGAGCATAGGTGCCCATGTAGCTGAGATCGCAATTGAATTTGGCATTAGCAGGCAGCCGGCGGTACTTCTCCGGATCAAACGAACAATAGAGAGGCGTGGCTAAACGAACTTTAAATTTCTCTTCCAATTTTTTCAGGATTGGACCGCCGGTAAAGCTGAAATAGACATCGAGCTCCGCCAAGTGGCGCTTCAGCAGATAGTCGGTTCTATCCTGCTTCTCAAGTGCAGCGACAGTAATGGGAGTATCAATGTCATAAAACGCTTTGACCGGCACGTTGGATTCGAGCACCTCATCCAGCGCAGCGATTCCATCCGGAAAATATGAGCCCACCACGGCGACGTCTGTATCTTTTAGCTCCGCCCGTACTTCCGGCAGGACTTTATTCCAGTCCTCAAAGAGTCTGGTCTCACAGTAGGCCGGCTCAGGCAGATCACGGTTGTTCCGGTACCACTCCAGGTCGTGCTCGAAAAACACGATCCTATGCCCGCGATTGTAGAGAGCACTACACAGCGCGCGAAATGTAGTGGCGTGCCCGTTTCCCCAGGACGAGGTAATCGAGAGTCCGAAGATGGTGATTTTCATGGTGAGATGCTGCTGGCTGCTAGCTGCTAGCTACTAGCTTCTGGCTACTAGCCCTTAGTACTTAGCCGTTAGTACTTAGTAAAATCTGTTTTCATCCACTGCGCTATTTTTCAATGACTTGATTATGTTCTTGAAACCTTGTTTTTCTCGCAAATTCTTCATGCCCATTTCGACGTTATGAAGCTCACCGGGTTTTCTCCGCGCCCTCCTTGATTTGTTCGGGTTCCCTCCGCGTCTCCGCGCCTCCGCGGTGAACCTGGTTCTGGTTTTCTCCGTGCCTCCGTGTCTCCGTGGTAGATTTTGACTAAATTCGCGTATATTCGCGTTCATTCGTGGCCAAATCGCTTTTATTCTCGCTCGCGTTTGCCACGATGTCGTCAAACTGCCTTGCCCGTAACTCGTAAGTGTGGTCTTGCAAAGCCCTTTCGCGCATACTGTTGCCGATTTGCCTGGCCTCCGCTTCAGAGACCTTTCGCAGATAGTTCACCACTTCTTCTGCGCTGGTCGCTACCAGAATTTCGCGGTCAGGCTCAAAGAAAGTCTCAATGCCAATCCAATGATCGGTGATGAGGCAGGCCCCCGCTCCGGCGGCCTCGAACACGCGGGTAGGAGGCGAAAAGCCCACGCCGGCCATGGAGTCGCGGTTGATATTCAGCACCATGCGGGCTGAGCAGTTCACGCGATTGTGATCGCCGGTGCCCACGTGGCCTATCCAGCGAACATTCCTGGGCAAGGCCTTGTCTCCCCAGCCTTCGCCGCCCAGGGCAAACTTAAATTCAGGGGCCAACTCAGCGGCGCGAAGAAAGAATTCCTGGACGCGGCGTTCACGGTCAGGCAATCGGTGTCCTACAAATATCAGGTCGCAGTGCAGATCAGGATCGGAAGGGACGGGGTGATGCGTTTCCGGATCAAGGCCGTTGTAAATCGGATGGCAATTGGCTGCTCCCAACTCCGTATAGTGCTCCACCACTGGAGGGCCGCCGCCATAGGTAAAAATAAAATCGTATT
>DATMMY010000019.1:0-11932 GCA_035569515.1 Candidatus Solibacter sp.
GGCCCTCATCTGTTTGTGGCTGACGATTTAATCTGGGCTTTTACTCCGCTCAACATGACGGGCGTACATTCTCCTTCGTGGAATGCTATCAGTTGGGGAGTGGAATTGGTGGGCGACTATTCCAAGGAGCAGCTTGGGGCCTCCCTTAAAGAAAATGCGATTGCCGCCCTGTCAGGATTGCATCGGCTTGTGGGGCTCGATCCGAATAGCCTGCGTCTCCACAAAGAGGACCCAAAGACCACACATAATTGTCCAGGACAAAACATCGTCAAGGCCGACGTTATCCAGTGGATCATCGACCGGATGGCAGCCGACGATCCCGGCGATCATACATCTGACAGGCCGTCGCCAGGCAACTGATAAGACTGTCCAGAGCGGTCAATGTTGATATGCTCTGTAGCACTTTAACCACGAAAAAAGGCCACCCCTGCGGGTGGCCTTTTCAGTTAGTTGCCGGGCGATTAGCGCTTGCGTTCTCGTACCGTCGGCATGGGCGGCCATGACTTGGCGTTTCCTTCATACAGGTACTTTGCTGTTTCGTAGCGTTTGGTCCCGTCGTTGACCACGTACCGGCGAGGATGGTCACCGGCTCCGGACCACATGGAGACGCCCGCATAAGTTCCGTCTTTGCGCAGGATGTAGTAGAACATGCTGATGTAGGCGATCTTTCTCATGTCGTTGTTGTAGTTGCGGGCGATCCGCTTGAGCGCATCCATACCCGCCTCTTCCGGAGACATGCCCCTGCGCATGTTTTCGACAATCGTATGCGCACCACAAACCTTGATGTTTTCTTCGCCGTTGCCGGTCGCGCCCGCAGCGCCCACGTCCTGATCGCAATAGCACCCGGCGCCGATGATCGGTGAATCGCCGCAGCGCCCGGCAAGCTTCCAGGCAAGGCCGCTGGTAGTGGTCACGCTCGACATCTCTCCTTTGGTGTTCAAGGCTGAGCAGTTGATGGTTCCGGTAGGCGGATGTAGAACTTTGTAGATGGCATCCATGCGGCCGGCTTCAGGAATGCCCAGATCGGCAGCCATGGCATACATCCGCTGGACCGGCTCCGGCTGGTCGTGAACTGCGTTGGCTTCCAATGTGGCCGGCGGTGTCCAGCCCGGATCGGCCATGCCCGGCCCCCACCAATCCTGGTTCGAATGAGTTTCTTTCCAGAGCATCCAGATCTGGCGCGAGTGCTCAGTCAGCAGATTCTCCTTGGGGAAACCCATGGCAAAGGCAAACCGCCCTGCACCTTCTCCCACCAGCATCACGTGACCAGTATGGTCCATGACGGCCTTGGACAGTGCAGCCACGTTCTTGATGTCGCGGACACCGCCCACGGAGCCCGCACGCCGTGTGGGACCATGCATGCAGCAGGCGTCCAGTTCCACCACGCCGTCTTCATTCGGAAGGCCGCCCAGGCCTACACTGTCATCGTTGGGATCGTTTTCCGGTCCGGAAACTACTTTGATGGCAGCGTCCAGAGTGTCCGCGCCCTGGGAGAGGAGCTGGTATCCGCCATCAATATGGTCATACCCGTTGGCGGCACAAATAATGATGTTCTTGCCGCCCGCAGCAGGTGCCGCCGTTGGTTGGGACAAGGAGGGATTCCCGCTGCCATTCGGGGTGACCTTGGCTGCCGCCAAAGATGCCGACGTAACGGCGAGTCCGGAAAGAAAATCTCTGCGTTTCATGAAGCCTCACTTTCTCCAGGAACGAAACGCAGAAGGATATCACTTGAGTGCAGCTGTGAGCTACCTGTCGCCGGATTTGAGGTTCGGAGCGCAACCAAACCTTACCGGGATTACGCGGATGCACGCGGATTCTGGCTTGCTGTTTCAGCCAGATTAAAGCGGTTCCGGTGTTGGTGTATCCCGCCGGTGTTTTTGGCGTCGGGGCTAACGGCCACTGAACAGGTCTTACACCACCGAAATTATCACCTCAGGGGCTAAAAAGCCCCGGATGTATTTTTACAACTTTACGGCACGGCTAAAGCTGAAGCCGTGCCCTTTCAAATCAGCACGGCCGGTGCGCCTGAAAATTTTATCTTACAGCACAGATTACACCGCCACTTTTTGCGGCGTGTTCTGATCGGCACGGTAGCGCAACAGCGCGCCGATGTGTCCGGCCTTTTCCAGATCGGGATCGCGCTTGATGAAGGTGATCTCCGCTCCGTTGCGCAATGCCATGTCCACCAAGGCATCGGAAATATCGGCCAGCGCATGCGTTTCCCCGCCGCAGATGGCGCAGTTGCGGACCATGCGCGTATCCAGGTGGCGGCAATTTGCACACTCAACCGCCTCCGCCGCGAAATCCTGGCTTACAACCACGGCCTGCACTTCCTGGCGTTCCAGAGCGGTGAGCACATGCCGCAATCCCAGGGCGCCGCGGGCGTTGCGCTGGGCCTCGCCAATCACTTCGCGTATCAGCCCCTGCTGCTGGGACAGGATGGATTCGGCGAGAATGCGGCCAGCGTGCTCCCGAACCTGCTCCGGTGAAGCCATGACGGGATCGATCAAAAATCTGCCGCTCAGCCGCTGGCGCACATAGGGATGAAGATGTTGCTCCAATTCCGGCCAGGCCTCGTCGTGGCAACCAATGAGCAAGGTTTCAAAGTGGTCGCGGTTCATCAACGCCTGAAGCGACTCGGCGAATTGCTTGAAATGATGCATGGTCTCATTTTCAACGTGGCGCTCGCGATGTCCGGCGTCGTAGCCGCCAAACCCGTCGCTTCTGCCGATGTGCGGCAGCTCGCCGAAGTAAAGGTCCGGCAGTTGCTTGATTTCGTCTTCATGCAGCTCAAAAAAGCGGGCCTTCTCGCGATTGACCAGGGCAACGCAGGCGCGGCAACAACCGGAGTGTGCCGCCACCAGCGGTTTGAGATGGAAACGCGAATTCACGGTAACAAGAGATTTCCCCAGGCGCGGGGGCACATCCAATTCGCGCCAGATGCCATGTTCGGTACAAGCGAAAATCGCCTTGCCGCGGGAGTGGTTGCCGTGAAGCTGTTCGGCAATCTGCAGGATCTTATTTAAATCTTCCCGCAGGGTGTGATGATTGCCCTGGCGCTCGGCTTTGCGCAGGGACTCGCGGACCAGATCTTTTACCAGGATGACTTCTTCCCGATGCGACTTATCCTGAGGGGCCTGGGGTTGAAAGTAAAAGCTGATAGCGCAACCGAACGGGGATTGAATTTGCGCAAGGTGACGAATCTCTTCACGCGTAATCATGCGTTTTCTTTTCTCCTGTTTTCAGGATTCCGCGAAATCAGGCAACACGCGAACCGCGCAGCAAACTTCGCTTGAACTCGTTATGCGGGGGTAATTCTTGCTGGATTCTTTTTCGGGCATGGTGAATACGTTCGCGAATGTGTTCCGGCGGCTGGTCGCTGATGCGCGCTATCTCATTCACAGTGAAACCTTCCACGCTGTACAGAACAAAGGCCTCACGGTCCTGGGGGCGCACCTTATGCAATACAAGATCAAGCTGGGCCACCATTTCTTCGTTGGCAAATATCTCTTCCGGAGTCTGCAAACTTGGATCGGCAATCACGCTCTCTTCCGGCAAAGAGTCGTCTGGCTGGTGATATTGCAATACATTTTCATCGCTGCCAGTCACGTTCTGCACTCCCGCCGGCGCATCCAGGGAGACCCCGGCCGTATCCGCATTGGATTCCGCCAGCACGCGAAAAGCGCGCAAGACCAGCCGATTAAACCAGCTATCCAGCGAAAGCGTCTCGGGCTTCGCCTCATCCTGCGAAAGAGCGCTCACGATGACTTCATCAATCACTTCTTCCTGCGAGATCAAGCCTTCCCGCAGCTGTCCTGAAGCAATCCGATATTGCAGGTCGCTCTCAATGAATCGCTGCAAGCGCGGCAGGTTGACATTGATCCAACCGCTGACATCCTTTGAAACGCCCTCCTGCAAAATGCCGTCCCGTAGAGTGCCCACGGGTGGAACACCCGTGGCTTCGCCGCCGGCGTCGTTGATCCGAACTCGAGACGCCCCCCACGCCGCGGATGGTTGCTCCTGGGAAATGACCGACTCAATAATTTGATCGCGGCTGGAAGCGCGACGACCCTTCCTGTTCCAGTGCCCCCGTAACAGATCTTTGTGCCTGGTCAACTGACCCACAAGATCAGTAAAAGCGGCTTTGATGACAGCAACAATGTTTTCACCAGACTCCTGAACAGCCATCTGTCCAGAAGGCAGACGCAGGTTCAGCGAGGTGGTCGCGCCCTGTCCATTCCGCGGATCTACAATCGCATGAAAATGGACCAGATCAGGTTTATAGACTTGCAGCCTGGGACGCAGTTTTTGCAGCTGATGTTGGAATTCGCGTTCTACGTCCGGAGTCTTGCCTGCTTTGTAGCTGATATGAACGTTCATGTGTGCCTCGGCTTAGGGAAGAAGATCCCGAAAGAAGGTCCGCAGGCCCTCGCTCTGTTAAAAATTTTACACCTGCCAATTGAGACGCAGCGAAGATTTTCCAAGTTGTATTGCATGAAAGAAAGCTTAAGAAAAGAAACTTCTTGCTTTTGGAGTCATTTTCTGAGCGGGGTTGCTGGAAGTTAAGATACAGACCTTAAGATGCAAACCTTTAGTTTAGCCGCGAATTTACACGAAAAACGTGAATTAGAACATAGCGGACTGGAAGACGCGTTGGGCCACGCGCAGCTCCCATTACTTGCTACAATTTATTCTGACTCCTATGGACTCCTCTGTTCTGCGCCTGCTTAAGAAAATCGCCGGTCCAGACGCTGTTCTTGACCGTCCTGAAGATCTCATGCTCTATGAGTATGACGCCGGAGTGGACAAGAGCCGCCCCGGAGCGGTGGTGTTTCCGCAGAACACCGAACAGGTCTCGCGGGTGTTGCGCCTGGCCCACGAAAAGAAGGTCCCCGTGGTTCCCCGGGGCGCAGGAACCGGACTGAGTGGCGGCGCCATTGCCAGCAAAGAGGCCATTGTGCTCTCGCTCTCCCGCATGAACCGAATCCTGGAGATCGACATTCCCAATCAGCGCGCCGTGGTGCAACCGGGCGTGGTAAATCTGGAGTTGAGCAATGCGACTGCTCCTCTTGGTTTCTACTATGCTCCCGATCCTTCCAGCCAGAAAGCCTGCACCATTGGCGGCAACGTAGCCGAAAATTCCGGAGGGCCGCACACGCTGGCGCTGGGAGTCACGGTAAATCACGTCACTGGCTTGGAAGTTGTATTGCCGGATGGACGCATTACCGAGTTTGGCGGCAAGGCCCAGGATTCCTGTGGCCTGGACCTCGCCGGTTTTTTTGTCGGATCCGAGGGCACGCTCGGTATCGCCACGAAGATCACCGTGAGGCTGACCAGGCTTCCTGAATCCGTAGCCACCTTGCTGGCAATTTTCGATACCGTTCAGGATGCGGCCAATACTGTAGTGGCTATCACTCAAAGCGGCATCACGCCGGCGGCTCTGGAGATGCTTGAGGGGTGGCTGCTACAAGCCATTGAGGCCGCCGTGCACGCGGGTTATCCGCTCGACTCAGCCGCAGTCCTGCTGATTGAACTTGAGGGAATGAAGGAAGCCGTGGAGGAGCAGGCTGAAGCGGTGCGGCTGGCGTGCATGAACCAGAAGGCGCGCGAGGTGCGCCGGGCCAAGTCTGAACAGGAGCGCCAGCTCCTGTGGCTGGGACGCAAGACGGCGTTTGGGGCCATCGGGCGCATCTCATCCTCGTATTACACCCAAGATGGCGTAATTCCCCGCACCAAAATCCCGGCAACATTGGCGGAGATCGCGCGTATCGGCCAAAAATATGACTTGAAGATCGCGAATGTCTTCCATGCCGGCGACGGCAATCTGCATCCCCTGATCCTGTTCGATGGCCGGGACCCGCAAAAGACCGCAGACAGCAGGCTCGCGGCCAAAGAGATCATGAGTTATTGCCTCAGCATGGGCGGATCCATCACCGGCGAACATGGAGTCGGCCTGGAAAAAATGAACCTCATGCCGCTCATGTTCAGTGACGATGACCTGCAGGTCATGATGCGGCTGCGCAACGCCTTCAATCCGGAGTCCATCCTCAATCCGCAAAAAATGCTGCCGGAAGCTCATATGTGCCGCGAGGTCACGGCGCCGTTGCCCAAAGCCAAGGTAGAGCCCGTACCGGAGTTGCACCTGTGAGCACCATGGCGGCCACCAGCGCTATTGAACGGGAGCTGGCATCCGTTGCCGGCAACTCCTGGGTGTCTCAGGGGAGTTCAGAGCTGGTCGAAATAAACGGCATTCGTCCTGCCTGGACCGTCTCTCCCGGATCGGCTGAGGAAGTTGCCGGTATCCTGCGCCTGGCCCAGGAACGCGATTTGGTGGTGGCCACGGCTGGCGGGTTTACCAAGCAGCAGGTCGGAGGCATTCCGGAACGCGTCGACATTCTGCTCCAGACCGAACGCCTCAACCACGTGGAACATTATGATCCCGGCGACCTGACCATCGGGGTTGGGGCAGGCATACGCTTTGCGGAGATGCAAGGCAAACTGAAGGAGCACCAGCAATGGATCCCCTTTGATGCCCCTAATCTCAGCGCCGCAACCGTTGGCGGCTTGCTTGCAACTGCTTCGTTTGGGCCGCTCAAGTCGGGCTTCGGCGGGCTGCGTGACTTTTGTATTGGAGTCCAGTTTGTGACCGCTGACGGCAAAATTGCCAAAGGCGGCGGACGCGTGGTGAAGAACGTAGCGGGTTATGACCTGATGAAGCTGATGATCGGGAGTTATGGCTCGCTCGCTGTGATTACCAGGGCGAATTTCAAAGTGTTTCCCAGGCCCCGGCAGACGCGCACCTTCGTCTGTTCATTCCCTTCGCTGCAGGAAGCGCTCGCGTTTCGGGATTCCATGCTGAAGTCGCCGCTCACGCCCATATGCCTGGAGATCGCCTCTCCTCAAGCTCCCGAGTACCTTTGCGATCCGCCCACGCCTCGTGATCCGGATGAATACGCTCCTGCCCGGCCTGTCGCACCGCCGTCCACCGATTGGCACGTCGTGCTGCGCGCTGCCGGCAGCGACAATGTGCTGGGCCGTTACCGGCGTGAGTTGGGCGATCAAGTTTCCCGCGAGTTGGAAGGCGGCGCTGAAGAACAGTATTGGTCGTGGGTCTCGCATTTTGAGTACAGCATTCTTGAGCGGCATCGCAACGCCCTGGTGATTTATACCCACGTGAGCATTCAAAATACGGGCGCTGCGATCCAGGCGCTGGAGCGGGTGGCGCCCGACTATAACTTCATCCCGGCCATGCTGGGCCGTGCCGCCTCCGGGAACTTGGTCATGGGTTTGATTCCACTGGCGGTCGGTCCGCCCGCGGCCATGGAATATGCCAATTGCGCCTCAGCTTTTCGCGCATTGCTGCCTGCGGGATCGTCCGCGATAGTCAGGCATTGTCCTAAGGAAGCCAAAGGTCACTTTGACGTGTGGGGCAGTACGCCCTCTGATCTGACCATGATGCGTGCCGTCAAGCAGGCCATGGATCCCAGAAAGATTCTGAACCGGGGTAGATTCATTGTCTGAACAGCTCAATTCAGTTGCCATTGGCCCGGACCAGCCAAGCTGGGAGCTGATCTCCACCTGCGTTCATTGCGGCCTTTGCTTGAATCATTGCCCTACCTACAAGACGCTGGGCCTGGAAATGGATTCCCCGCGAGGACGTATCTATCAGGTGTTGCAGGTCAATGAAGGGAAGCTCGATATAGGCGACTCTTTTGTGACCCATATTGACCGCTGCCTGGGCTGCCTCGCCTGCGAGACGGCGTGTCCTTCGGGCGTCCAGTACGGAAGAATTGTGGAGCGCGCCCGCGCGCAGATTGAGAAGAAGTACCGCAGACCATTGAAGGCCCGTATGCTGCGCGGCTTCTTCTACGGAAGAGTGCTGCGCAGTTTTGGCCTGTTGAGCTCCATGGCAAAACTGGTCCGCTTTTACCAGCGCTCCGGTGCGCAGACAGCCTTGCGGAAATTGGGTGTGCTCAAGCTGCTGGGAGTGGCGGACCTTGACCGCCTGGCTCCCCGGATTGATAAAGAATTCTTTTTCAGCGAGATTGGAAAGACATTTCCTGCCGTTGGTGAACGCCGCGGCAAGGTAGCTTTTCTTGCCGGATGCGTTAACAATGTCGCGTTTTCTCATCTCAACCGTGCCACCGTAAATGCCCTGGTGCAAAACGGTATTGAGGTTCACGTTCCCGCAGGTCAGGGATGCTGCGGCGCCCTGCACGCCCATGCGGGCTTCAGGGACGAGGCGCGAGAGCTGGCGCGAAACAACATACAAGTTTTCCTCAACGGCGATTACGATGCCATTGTGACCAACGCCGCCGGTTGTGGATCGAACTTGAAGGAATACCACGATCTCCTGGAACACGATCCGGAGTTTGCCGGACGCGCCCAAGAGTTTGTGGCCAAGGTAAGAGACATAACCGAATACCTGACGCAGGTTGGCCTGCGCGCGCCAGCGAAAAAAATCTCGCAGGCAGTGATCTACCAGGACCCTTGCCATCTGGCTAACGCCCAGCGCATACGGTCAGCGCCCCGCGACCTGCTCAAGGCCATTGGCTGCCAGGTGATAGAAATTCCCCACGCCGACCAGTGCTGCGGCAGTGCCGGAGTTTACAACGTGGCCCAGAACGAGCTTTCCATGAAGGTGCTTGAGGCGAAGATGGATGACGTGAGCTCAGTTGCTGGTTCAGCCACTATGCTGGTCACAGCCAACGTAGGCTGCATGATCCAACTCCGCGCCGGGGCTGAGATGCGCGGACTCAACCTGCCGGTAAAGCATGTAGTGGAGTTGCTGGACGAAGCCTATAGCTAGCCTTACTTTCGCCACGAAGGACACAACGCAGCGGAACTGCAACCAAAAACAAAAGGGAAACCAGGCCTACCACTGATTTTCACTGAAACCACTGATCAAAATGGTTTTTCGGTTGCGGCTCTACTTCTTCTCTCCCAGAATCTCCTCTTCCTCTTTGCCCTGGGCACTGAGTTGGAGAATTACGTTGAAATCTTCCAGGGTTGAAGTATCGCCAGCTACCGATTTGGTTGTAACGATCTCGCGCAGCAGCCGGCGCATGATCTTGCCGCTGCGGGTCTTGGGGAGCGCGGCGACGAAGTGGATTTTCTCCGGACGCGCCAGCGCACCAATCTCCTGGGCAACCCACTCGCGCAGGCCATCGTAGAGCGCCTCGCTTTCTTTGTCTGTGGCTTTCAAGGTGACAAAGGCGTGGATGGCCTGGCCCTTCAGTTCATGAGGTGCGCCCACAACTGCGGCTTCGGCCACGGATTTATGGCGCACCAGCGAGGATTCAACTTCCATGGTGCTTAAGCGGTGTCCGGCCACGTTGATCACGTCGTCCACCCGGCCCAGCACCCAGATGTAACCGTCTTCATCGCGCGTGGCAGCGTCTCCGGTGAAGTAGATCCCTGGGAAGCGCGACCAGTAGTTCTCTTTGAACCGCTCCGGATCTTTGTAGAGCGTGCGCAACATGGAAGGCCAGGGTTTGGTCAGGACCAGGAAACCCTTGCCCGCCCCTTGAATGGGCGTGCCTTTGTCATCCACAATCTCCGCGGACACCCCCGGCAGCGGGCGCGTGGCTGATCCCGGCTTGGCGGGCGTCGCTCCCGGAATCGGCGAGATCATGATGGCCCCGGTTTCGGTCTGCCACCAGGTATCCACAATGGGGCAGCGCTCTTTGCCGATGACTCTGTGATACCACTTCCAGGCTGTGGGATTGATCGGCTCGCCCACCGATCCAAGCAGGCGGAGAGAAGAAAGATCACGACCCTCAGGCCAGTGGTCGCCCTGACGAATAAATGAGCGGATTGCCGTTGGCGACGTATAGAAGGTCGTTACGCGATATTTCTCAATCAACCGCCAGAAGCGGTCCGGCTTGGGCCAGTCGGGAGCGCCCTCATACATGAGAGTGGTTGCGCCCGCAGCCAGCGGTCCAAAAACAACGTACGAATGGCCGGTGACCCAGCCGATATCGGCGGTGCACCAGTAGACGTCGTCATCGCGCATGTCAAAAACCCAGTTCATGGTGGCCAGCACCTGGGTCAGATATCCGCCGGTGGCGTGGACAACGCCCTTGGGCTTTCCAGTGGTGCCCGAGGTGTAAAGCACGTAAAGAGGATGTTCGCTATCCAGGTGTTCGGCCGGGCAGACCTCTGGACGGCCGGTGGTCAGATCGTCCCACCAGTGGTCGCGCCCCATCTTCATCTCGGTGGCAATTTCCTGCCGCTTGTAGACCACCACGTTTTTAACCGTAGGACATTCTTTGACCGCGTCATCCACATTCTGCTTGAGCGGGACTTCTTTGCCCCGGCGCAGGCCGCCGTTAGCGGTGATGACGATTTCGGCTTCCAGATCCTGAATGCGGGTCTTCAGCGCTTCCGCCGAAAAACCGCCAAATACCACGGAATGCGTAACACCTAGCCGCGCGCAGCCCAGCATGGCAATGGCTGCTTCCGGAACCATGGGCATATAGATGATGGCCTTGCTGCCCGTCTTGAGCCCCAGTTCTTTCAGCGCATTGGCGAACTTGCAGACCTTACGATAAAGCTCCTGATACGTGAGGATGCGCTGCTCAAAATTCTCGCCCTCCCAGATAATGGCCGCCTTGTTGCGCCTCCAGGAGGTAAGGTGCCGGTCGAGGCAGTTGTAAGCCACATTGGTCTTGGCGCCCACAAACCACTTGGAAAAAGGCGGATTTGACCAGTCCAGGACCTTGGACCAGGGCGAAAACCAGTGCACCGCCTTGGCCTGTTCCGCCCAGAATTGCTCAGGATTCTGCTGGGCCTGCTTGTACAGCTCTTCATATTGCTGAATCGTTTTGATCGAGGCCGACTTGCTGAATTCGGAGGGCGGCGCAAATACTTCATGTTGTTCCATGTCGAGAGAATTCTAACGCAGCAGAGCCTTTGTTTACTACTATTCCCCGGGATCTTGGAGGAGAAGCTCAACTCTGAAACAGGGATTTTTCGGACAGACAATGCGCCGGCGAATCCGCCCGCGCGTCACTCAAGTTTATTTTTTAGCGGTTATGGCTGCACTGGAAACGGGTTAAAATAGTGGGGCAGGGATCAAGGAGCATTTAGCGGTTATGGGCGTCGATCCGATCATCATCGTAAAAAATCCAGCCGTCCTCAGTGGTGAGCCCGTCTTTCGCGGCACCCGCGTTCCATTTAAGTCTTTGACCGATTACCTGGAACATGGCCGATCCCTCAGCGAATTCCTGGACGACTTTCCCGGCGTTAGCCGCCATGACGCCATCGCCGCCCTTGAGCAGGCCCGCTCCAGCTTGGTCGCCACCCTCAAATGAAATTACTGCTGGACGAATGTCTGCCCCGTAAACTGAAATCTTTCTTCTCCCAGTCAGGCCATCACTGCACCACCGTACGCGAAGCCGGCTTCGGCAGCAAGGAAAATGGCGAACTGCTGGCCATGGCGGAAGGCAATTACGATGTCCTCGTTACCATCGATAAAAACATCCGCTATCAGCAAAACATGACCGGTCGTCGCATCGCTATCCTAATTATCCGTGCCCCCTCAAACGATATCAGTGATATTGAACCGCTCGTCCCCGAGGCCCTGATCGCTCTCCAGTCCATTCAACCCGGCCATGTGGTCGAGATCGGCAAGAGCTAACACTATTCCCGATCCCATTATCAAGCCAGCCAATCGGCGTGTCGCGCTTCAACTTCGAGGCGAGAGGCGACCAATAGCCAGGGCCCTCCCCGTGCATTTCCGGATTAACTTCAGTTATACGGCCCCCAAATAATTCCGGAGAAATTCATGCTTGCCCCTATAATGCCGCTAGAGGGACTCAATGCCTACGAAAAAAGCTTCTGCAAAGAAAACGACTGCCAAGAAACCGGCTCCGAAGAAAGCGGCCAAGGCCAAAACAAACAGCGCATTTATGAAAATGGCCATGGCGCC
>DATMMY010000020.1:0-5553 GCA_035569515.1 Candidatus Solibacter sp.
CTTAGTAAGTTCAGGATTGGGGTTCAATACCGCCCCAATATAGGTCGTGCGCGGACGCGTATTCAGTTCGGCTAAGAGACTGTAGTTGCGTGAATCGGCTTTCAGCTTGGAAACACGGCTGTTCTTGTCATTGATGTCGCCGAACACAATGGCCTCAGTCGGGCAGACTTGCTGGCAGGCGGTGATGATCTCGCCATCGGTGATTTTTTTGTCAGCTTTTTCTGAAGCAATTCGCGCCGCATTGATGCGCTGCACGCAGTAAGTGCACTTCTCCATCACGCCTCGGCTGCGCACCGTAACATCCGGGTTGCGCATCATCTTCAGGCTGGGAGTGTCGAAATCGGCATAGAGCAGGAAGTTAAAGCGGCGGACCTTATAAGGACAGTTGTTGGAGCAATAACGGGTGCCAACGCAGCGGTTGTACACCATGTCGTTCAGACCCTCTGTGCTGTGCACGGTCGCCCCTACCGGACACACCGGCTCGCATGGCGCGTTTTCACACTGCATGCAGGGCACAGGCTGGAAGTGAATATTGGGATTGGCTGGGTCGCCTTCGTAATAGGCATCAATGCGGATCCACTGCATCTCGCGCCCGCGCTGCACCTGCTCCTTGCCAACAATGGAGATATTGTTTTCCGCCTGGCACGCCACAGCACAGGCCTGGCAGCCCATGCAGGAATTCAAATCAATCGCCATGCCCCAGGCATACTCCTGGTAATACTCTTTCGTATTTCTGTAGTCCGGGTAGAGGGTCTCGTCGCCGTTGGCATCGCGCTTGGGCTCAATTTCGCCCTCGTGGACAAATTCCGGATTTTTGCGGTAGTCCGCCAGAGTAACCGCCTTCACCGGATCGCGATGCTCCATGGTGAAGTGGCCTTGGGTGACTGCTACGCTCCAATACTCTTTTTTGGCCTCAATCTTGACGCCTCGCCCAAAGTACTGCGCTGTGCTTGGACGCACCGAGTAGGCGTTGTATCCCGTGCCTTTGCCCACGCGCCCCGATTTTTCCTGCCCGTATCCCAAAAACAAGGTAACGGTATTGTTGGGGTGGCCGGGCTGAGGCCAGTAGGGGGCCCGAACGGTTCGGCCCTGGAACTCTATTTCCAGTATGTTCTGCGCGTCTGATTGATGGTCCTTAACGTCTCCGAGTCGATACAGGCCCATCTTCTCAGCCATGGCCGGACTGATCATGGCCACGTTATCCCAGACAACGCGCGTGAGCGGCTTGGGCGTTTCCTGCAGCCAGCCGTTATTGATGAACCTGCCGTCATAGATCGTGGGATCGGGACGGAATACGACCTCATACCCATCGCCGCTCGCGGGCAACGGCGGCAATGCAACTGGCCTGGCAGACACCTGGCGTGCCGGGAAGCTGCTATCGGCAACGAATCCATCGTGCACCTGTCGCCGCCACCACGGTTCAAAGTCGCCTCCGGTGTGTTGTGTCTGCCAGTAGCTCCGCACCAGATCGTAGCTGGTTGCGCCGGGGAGATCCTGGAAGGCAGCCAGAAGCTCGTGCGCGTTCTTGCCGTCGTAAAGCGGCAGAATCAATGGCTGAATAATGCTGGCCGTGCCATCGTAAGCCCGGACGTCACTCCATGACTCGAGATAGTGGGCCTCAGGAATGTGCCAGTGGCACAAATCCGTGGTTTCGTTCTGATATTGAGAGAGCTGCACGATCGTTGTTTTGGGATTCGCGGCAGCTTTGCGAAGCGCATCTTTGAAATTCAGATCGGCAGGAGCGTCATACGCCGGATTGGATCCCATAATGACCAGGAGTTCGACTTTATCGGCATTCAGGTCATTCACCAGCTCACGAATGGATTCGGCGTGCGCAACCGGCTCGACGTTTACGACTTCTACCGGGTCAATGTACTTTACCGTCTGGCCGGCATTCCCCAGGGCGGCATTCATGGCGTGGGCCAGCGCATGTACCGCTGGCGCTGAAAATTCTCCAGGAACGATTACGCTCTTGCCATGCAGCTTGATCAGGTCTGAAGCTACGGCATCAACGAACTTTTGTTGTTCCGGCACAAGAGGGGCCGCTGCTGCTCCGGCAACTCCAATCCTGGCGGCCAGCGCACGGGCAATCTTCTCCACCTCTGAGGGACGCAGCACCAGGCGGTGATCGGCCTTAGCGCCGGTGGTGCTGGGTGAACACTCGGCCACATAAAACCGGTTCATCTCCTTGCCGTTAACCAGCTTGCGGCGCCCCATAAAATCGCGCGCGTAGCGGACGAACCCTGGGAACCACGAGCCCGAGAGGAAATCGGCGTCCAGCGAAACCACTACATCGGCGGCATTAAAGTCGTAGACCGTATCGTAGTACCCGCCAAAAGCCATCTTCGATCCGGCGCGCGCGCTGTCGCGGTGCAAAGGATCGTATCGGTGCCATTTCGCCTGGGGGAACTGCTGAAGAATGGTCTTCATCTGCCAGCCGAACGTAGGCGAGCTCGTCGCGCCGCTAAGAAAACGCACACCCGACCCCTGGATCGCCCTCTGCACCTTGATCTGAACGCCCATCATGCCCAGAAACTCACCCCAGGGCTTGGGTTCGCCCATGTGGGTAACGGTGGTGGAGCGGTCAGGATCATAGAGATCAAGAATGGAGGCTTGAGCAAAGAGATCGGTCGCGCCCAGGCTGGCGGCGTGCTTCTCATTTCCTTCAATCTTGGTAGGCCGATATTCGTGGCTCGTCACCAGTAGAGGAAGACCGTGCCCCGCAAACGGCATGGCCGTGGCGTAATACAGAGGCTTGCCCAGAACTAATTCCTCGGGCTGCCGCACGTACGGGACAATGAATTCGGGTGGCTGCTTGGTGCAACCGGAAAGCCCCGCCAACGCCAGCGACGCTCCCGCCAGCTTCAGGAAGCCGCGACGGGAAACAGGGTCCACCCATTCCGAGGCCTGGCGAGGAAATTCCCGCTCCAGCAACTCCCCAAAGGCTTTCTCATTGGTGAGCTCCTCCAGAGTACGCCAGTACTTTGGGCCTTTGGCCCCCGCCAGTTTCTTTCGCACCGATTCCAGATCAAGGCTGGCCGGCTTGATTTCACTGGCAGGAAGCAGCTTTGAATTTACATCCTTCTCTTTAGGCATTCGCTTCCAGACATTGGGTTCCAGTTTGCTTGCCGCCTCAACGGTGGCAAGTAGAGCAACTTGTAATATCCCGGGGGGTGCGAAGGTGATATTCCTTCGCCAAGGCCGTACCCAGCTCTGCTTGGGTCAAATATCCATTCCCATTCCACTTCACAGCATTCTTCTCTGAGCCGTCGGGCGCCTGATACGTCATATCGAACACCCGCTCTTTAGGTCTTAGGAACTTTTCCGGCTCGCGATGGCAGTTCAGGCACCACTCCATTTGCAGGGAGTTTTCCTGGTACATGAGCGGCATCTGGTCTACCGGCCCATGGCAACTGAAGCAGCCAACGCCTTTGCTTACATGAATGCTGTGATTGAAGTAGACAAAGTCCGGTAAATCATGGACTCGGGTCCACTGCAGAGATTGGCCTGTGCGGAAGCTGGCGCGAACCGGCTCCAGCAAGGCGGCGTTCGTCCATATCTGGGCATGACAATTCATGCAGGTTTTGGTTGGAGGGATCCCAGCGAAGCTAGACTCTTCGACCGAAGTATGACAGTAACGGCAGTCCAGCCCCAGCCCAGCCACGTGGTGCTGATGGCTGAAAGGGACCGGTTGGTCTGGCGCAATACGTTGATTGGTAACGTAAGGAGAGCGCTGCAATTGCATGAGCGCTGCCCCTACCGCAGTAAGAAGCAGGACAATTCCTAAGATACTTGCGCGGGCTAGAGTATTCGCACTGCGGTTAAAAATTTGGGCCATGAGTCGAGTACTTTCACGGGGACCGTCGCGCAACCAACAACACAAACTGACACGACCAGCAGTCCCGGATATTCACCAGCAACGTGCTACTGCAAGTACATGTCACTGGTGAAAACTCATGATTATAGCAAGAGGTTGCCTCATCTTCCAAAGCCCGCGTAATTTTTTTTTGAAAAACTTTTGTAACGCTACGGCATCGCTCTCATTGTCGGTGGTTACTGGTCTGGGTTCCCTCCCAGGCTCGGCAACAGCAGCCATGTAAAACATCTCGTCATTTAAAGATGATGAACAAAGGTAAGTAGTTGCTGGATTCCTGAGAAAGTTAACCGTACGATCTGACAGGTCCGTATCTGCCTGAACGCCTTTTGATTCGGCGTCAGCTTTGCGGCATCACGTTTTCCACAGCCCCCAAAGTCCACTCCAAGCGGAACACCGCCCCTCATGCCCTTCGATAGACACCAGAAATTCTCAAGACCGTTTGTGTGAACTTTTCCGCACACATTATTCAACCACGTGATCTACCACTTGATAAGCGTATTCGGATTCCTGGGCATCGTAAGAAAGCAACTAGAACCGAGAAGATTTTATGGAGAGCTTAAGTGAAGGTTATTGCAGTGAAGTCATACTCCACTTCTATTCTTTTTCCGAGTCCCTCAATTGCTTCAAGGCCTCTAGCTCCGGCAGTGCATTCAAATCCTTTGCTCGTCCAGCTGCCCGCTTGGAACGGATAATGGCATCCAGAGAGGCCATTCGATAGGAGCCTCCAAAAAGCGGTATTAAGACAGCATCACGAGCAACTTCAAGAAATTGGCCCAATCCAGATAAGTCTCCTAACAGATCGATGTCTCCTAAATCAGTCTGGAGGGTAAAGTTCATGCCCTGAGAAAGCGTTAGGTGATCGAACAAAAAAGGCAATCCTTCGGGAGCGCCGCGCAAACGAGGGTGATAGGGTGCAAGGGCAGCGACCAAGCGCTGCATATTTTGCGCTGTGCGCTCGTAACAGATATCAAGGTCTTGGGTAGTGTTGCCTGAGCCTTGGGCCACTGCGGCATAAGCCCCAACTACGATGAAATTGACGCCGGCTTCGGCGAGTACTCTAAGCGCCGCTTCAAAGTTCGTCATTGATTAACGATTAACTACATCGGATTGGCGGGTCGCCCGCCGCAACTCTTCCATGAATCGTAGCGCACCCTCCATCTCCCGCACACGTTCGGTAGGAGTCAAAGCCAACCGCCGGAGGTTGAGGGTGAGATCAACACCATACAGTTTGGCAGCTTCAATCTTGCTGCCGGGCGGCGGATTATTCACCAAATTGAACAGCCGATATTGAGCGTCAACCGTCATATGTAGAAGACTCTGCTACTATTTTATCCGATTCTCTGGCATAACCATCATCTTAGATTCAGCACCATCAACTTCCTCTCCGTCATCTCCTCAATCGAATAGCGTAGACCTTCTCGTCCGGTTCCGGAATCTTTTGTCCCGCCGTAGGGCATCTGGTCGGCCCGGAAGGTTGGCACGTCATTGGCCATCAGTCCGCCAACCTGGACATCTTCAAACGCGCGGAAGATCAGCCCGACGTCGCGAGAAAACACGCCCGCCTGCAAGCCATAAGGCGAATCGTTCACCTGGAGTATGGCCTCATCAAAGCTGCGATATGGCTCGACTGTTTTTACCGGGGCAAACACCTCCATGCAGTTGACCTTCATCCGGGG
>DATMMY010000021.1:0-2183 GCA_035569515.1 Candidatus Solibacter sp.
CTCACAGCAGAACCGGTTGGCCCAGTAGTTGCACATAGACACTTTGTCGGAAAGCCGTTTCTCCACCTCCGGCTTCGGCATCTGGTCCATCTCCCATGCGGTCTTGCGGATCAGCAGACGCAGCATCTCAGACTGCGTGGCCAGTTCCACCAGCGGCCATTGTATGGCCTGGTTCTCCGCCAGCGCCCTGCCGAAAGGTTTGCGTAGGCGCGCATACTTTACGCTCTCTTCAATGCAGTAGACGCCTGCCCCGAGTGAGGATGCCGCCTGGCGGATACGGTTTTCATGAACGAAGTGTTGAGCGACTGCCAAACCGCTGCCGGGCTTGCCCAGGATACTCGTCTCAGGAACCCATACGTTGCGAAGGCTCACGCGCGGATGATCAGTCGGCATGTTGAACGTCCAAAGATATTCCTCAATCTTGACACCAGGAGCGGACGAGGGGACGAGAAAACAGGTGATACCAGAGGCATCCCCATCTTCTCCATGGGTGCGGGCAAATACCATGCAGTGCGTGGCCACGTGCATACCAGTCGTCCACATCTTTTCGCCGTCGATTCGCCAGCCCTTGCGCCCCTCGCGCTCTTCCGGGACAGCCCTGGTCTCCATATGGGTGGCGTCAGACCCATGTTCCGGCTCCGTCAAACCGAATGCTACTGTGCGCGAGCGGTCCAGCGCACCAGGGATGAACTCCTGTTGCTGCTCGGGCGTTCCGAAATCGCGAAAGATGAGCACCGCCGGGTGATTGCCCACGATGGAATGCTCGTTCTGCAAATCGTTGTGAAGTCCCAGCCCTCGGGCAGCGAGATGCTCGCGGATCACGGCCATCCACAGATTGGACCCGTCCTGACCTCCATACTCCTTGGGCAGGGCAAACCGATGATGACCGGCCCGGTCAGCGCGACGCCGGGCCTCGCCAAGCAGGGCTTCCCACTCAGGCCGGGGCAACCCGCCGTTGTCGAAGTCGGTGCGCGCCCACTCACGCCGGTGATCGAAAAAACGAATGTTATCGTCCACCTGTTCAAGCGGCTGAATCTCGGTTTCGATGAAGCGGTTCAGCGTGGCCAGGTACTGCTTGAGGGCCTCTGGAATGTCAAAGTCCATGGATGAAGATCTCCCTGCAAATATTGCTTCGGCATCCTAAACATAGCGAGGCACGCTCGCAACCGAAAACTTAACCACCTCACGCAGTGGCCATCCACTTGTATTTTCCAAGATTTCTTCCATTCGCCAGCATGAGTAAGAACGATAAGCGAAAGACGATGAGTGAAGGACAATGGCCGGCCTCGGAAGCGGCTCCCGATTCATGTCCCAAACTGATTCCCGCCAATGGGTACAACCTTGAACAGACGCCATGCCGCCAGCAATGCGTTAATAGTTGGCGCGATGACCCCAAAATGGAAATCCAGCCTTGGAGAATGATTATTTTCGAGCCAGATTCTTGCCGCTTGTGCCGGACCCGACTTTACAAACGCTGTATTTAGACGTAATCCATCTGCTTAAACATTGTTTTTAGGCCCGAATTATGGTCCTAAGAAATGTGTGACAGTTTGAGGGGCCTGATCTAGCTCGCGCGGCACCAGAAGTAACGTTGTGAGCTTGCGGATGCGATGTTATAAAGACACCCAAGCAATAAACCTATAAATCCAAAAGCTATATGCCTCTCCGCGCCCGTGCGCCTGTGGGAGGCTGTACGCCTCGTGGATCTATAAATCCAAGACATTTTGATAGGAGAAGGTATCTATGAACAGATTTTCGACTGGACTCTGCGCGATGATTCTAGCCCTCGCAGCCGGAGTTTCCGCACAAACTACTGATTGGAAGGGTTTCTATGTCGGCGGAAACGCCGGAGGTGTCAAGGGCAGTGCAGACACGTTTACCAGCACCGTCTTCAGCCCAACCGGCTATTTCGCCATGTCCAGCGTTCCGGCAATTGCCGCTGTCGGCAAGCAGAAGCTGAGCCCGCGAGGTTTCACCGGCGGTGGCCAGGTCGGCTACAACTTCCAGACTGGTCATTTCGTTCTCGGGCTCGAGACCGATTTCGGCGCGATGCACGTGAACGATGACTTTGTGGGTTCGACGACCTACCCCTGCTGCGCTCCCACCAACTTCACCGTAAAGCAATCGATCAGCACCGACTGGCTTTGGACAGCTCGTCCCCGCGTCGGCGTGGCCGCAGGCCC
>DATMMY010000022.1:0-4636 GCA_035569515.1 Candidatus Solibacter sp.
ACGGGTGTCATACTCCAGCATGGAGCGATATTCGCGATCGTCTCCACCTAGCGCCCACTGGCCATCTTCGCTGTGGACAATTTCCGGCATGGTCCGGTCCGCCAGTTGTACGACCGTCTTTTCCGGAATATGGTAGACAGCGCGGAAGGTGCGCGTCTTTTCAACCTCGGCCCGGACCTTCTGCATGGGCTGGATGTAGTCGTCCTTCCAATGCCACAGATCTACGGCCACCTTCTCGTCATCAGGCAACGACTTATCGGCGTCCTTCTCCGGCGGCGCGGGCGGCGCGCAGCCAAAAAAGATGCGCTTTCCATCGCGACTGAAGGTGACGGAGGATTTATCGCTTATGGCGATTCCCTTCTGCAAGCCCGAGGTATCCGACGATGCAACTTCAACCGGAGCTGGCGATTCCCTCTGCCAGAGATAGAGCTTCAACTCTGGCTGCTGGGCGGACGCATCGTCGCGATCACTCAGGAACGCCAGTTGTGCCTGCTTTTCATCGAAGGCGAGTTTGGAATATTTGCCGCGCCCGTTCAGCAGAGTGTGCGGGGTTGCTTCCTGATCGGTCGTGGTGATGTAGTAGACGCCGTTGGTGTCCTCCTGTTTTGAAGACACGGCGTACACCAACAGGCTGCCGTCTTTGGTCAGCACGTAGTCCAGCACATCGGCGAACGTGTGCTCTTTCGCGGTGCTGGTGCTCCGCAGGACCAACTCGCTGCCATATTCTTTCTTATTTTCCGGTTTTTTAGTTTCGGCAGCGGCTTCGGCAGCGCCCGCTTCAGAGGATTGCGGCTCTTTGGTGTCTTTGGCCGCTTTGGCGTCAGGCTTCGCGGCTCGCAGATAGGCAATAACTGTTCCCGACTTCTCCGGTACCCGGAAACTCTTCACCTTCGGGATGCGCGTTGCCGCCCCGGACGTCAGGTCCATGATCACCACGTCGCCTTTGGGCATGTCTTCGGGCTTCTTCTTCTCTTTTTTGGCTTTGTCTATGTCAGCCTTTGTGGGGAAGGTGGAGAACACGACAAAGCGTTTGTCTGGAGTGAAGTTGATGTTGATGGTTGGCGGTGGAGGCAGGTCCTCCTCGCTCGTGAGGGCCTGGTTCGGGCGCGGAGGCTCCGGCCGGGCGCCTGCCGGCTCGCGCCATTCGGCGCCGGTCTTCAGGTTACGGACGATCACCTCTCCATCACCCTCTTGCGGGAACAACCCGTAGGCCAGGAAACTCCCGTCAGGCAGCAGATTCTGGCTTTGAATGTCTCGCCATGAGCCATAGTCGGTATGCCGCAAAGAACGTTTGGTCTGCGCCAGCAGCGCCGAAGCCAAGACAAAAACCGTTGCAAGATATGTAATTGATCGCCGGAAAGTTGGAGTCGTCATAACGGCCAGAGTTTAAACCTTTTCATGGGAGTGCGCTCCGAAAAAATGGTCCGCGCCAGATTTTGCGGCACAAAATATGAACTGGTAATTAGGAGCAGGCTATGTGTATGGGAATATGCTTAAGAAAACTTTACCTCAACAACTCTTCCGCGCGTTAGGGTCATAACCCTTCCCTTTTAGTGCATTCTTACCGCGATTCACCTATCTCCACTCATCTTCCAGAATTGCTAGATATTCTCCGTTCACGGAGTTGAACGTAAGTTGAGTGACTTTGTAGCCGGCGGGGGTGAAATCAGGATGGTTAAGCTTTTCCTCAAGGTCTTTGGCATTCTTGCCAAATATGACCAGATAGCGTTGACGTACGTCATCCGAATGGTTCATGCTTGAAAAGTTTATTGCCGAACGCATGAATTTACAACCGCGGTCGCATCACAACTTATGCCAGGAAAAACAAAGAAGCAAACTCTAGCGGTAACCCGTTCTACTAAATTGAGGCGGATGAAGGCAAAACTGGCGACAGGCATCCACTCCGGTACGAACCTTAAGATTACTACGGACAGTATTGCTGTTGCGGACGACTACGTGGAATGGCTCCTGAAGCAGCGCGGAACCGTCAATCCGAAGCTTGATCTGGAATTCTGAATTCCGGGCTGCTTACGCAAACACAAACCCTGATATATTAATTCCCCGTGCAGCCCATCCGATCGATCGTTGACCGCCAATCGAGCCTCTATCAGTCCAACTATGCCGCCATGCAGGCATCGGTCGAGCGGCTGCGGGTAGAGCTCAAACGTTCTACGGAGGGCGGCGGCGAGAAATATGTAAAGCGCCACACGGAGCGGGGCAAGCTGCTGCCTCGCGATCGCGTGGAGATGCTTCTGGACGAAGGCTCTTACTTCCTGGAGATCGCGCCGCTTGCCGGTCACGGCATGGAAAACGAGTTTCCGGGGGCAGGCTCGATTGGCGGCGTGGGCCTGGTGTGCGGACGCGAGTGCCTCATCACCGCCAACGAAGCCACAGCTAAGGGCGGGGCCACCAGCGAGGCTGGCTCTTGGAAGGGCGCACGGCTCGCCGATATTGCACGCATCAACCATTTGCCGGGAATCATGCTGGTGGAATCCGCAGGAGCTGACCTGCCGGTGCAGGCCAAGATATTTGTGGCGGGTGGACGCGGCTTCCGCGAGATCACGCGCCGCTCCAAGCAGCGTATCCCGACGATATCCGTGGTCTTCGGCAGCTCCACTGCCGGAGGGGCCTATCTGCCTGGAATGTCCGACTATGTGGTGATGGTCAAGAAGCAGGCGCAGGTATTTCTTGCCGGGCCTCCGCTGGTCAAGATGGCGACTGGCGAAATCTCCGACGAAGAATCCCTGGGCGGCGCGGAGATGCACTCGCGTGTCTCCGGCCTCTCCGATTACCTGGCGGAAGATGAACTTGATGCCATTCGCATTGCCCGCGACATTGTGGGCCACCTGAACCGTCCCAAGCCGGCGGTCCCCAACCTCCGCGCTGTCGTCGAACCCGTTTACGATCCCGGCGAGCTTCTGGGGATTGCCTCGGCGGACGTGCGCGTGCCGTTTGAAATCCGCGATGTCATTGCCCGCATCGTGGACGGCAGCGAGTTTGAGGAATTCAAGCCGGAATATGGTCCCACGCTGGTCACCGGATTTGCGCACCTCCACGGCTTCCCTATCGGCATTCTGGGCAACAATGGAGTGCTCATGTCGGAGTCTTCAGGCAAAGGCGCGCAGTTTATCCAGTTGTGCAACCAGCAAAATATTCCGCTGTTGTTCCTCCAGAACATTACGGGCTTCATGGTGGGCCGCACGTATGAGGAGAATGGCATCATCCGCAACGGGGCGAAGCTGATTAATGCTGTTTCGAACTCCACGGTCCCGGCAATCACGATCATGGTTGGCGGTTCCTACGGTGCGGGAAATTACGCAATGTGCGGCCGCGCCTATGACCCTCGATTTCTATTTACGTGGCCGAACCATCGCATTGCAGTGATGGGTGAAAAGCAGCTTTCGGGCGTGATGGACATCATCAAACGCGACGCCGCAGCCAAGACCGGCCAGCCTGTGGACGAAGCCAAGCTGGAGCTGGCACGAAAGATGCTCGAAAGCCAAATACAGAAGGAGTCCGATTGCTACTATGCAACCGCGCGACTGTGGGACGATGGCATCATCGATCCCCGCGATACGCGCACAGTCGTTGCCATCGCCCTGTCAGCGGCATACAATGCGCCGGTGGAAGGGACGATGGAGTGGGGAGTTTTCAGGCATTGACGGAGCAGTTGGCAATTAGCAATTGGCAATTAGCCAAACCAAAACCAAGATCAAAGGCGTTTTACCGCAAAGGTCGCTAAGGACGCAAAGGTGGATGCAATTTTAGTATTGGCATTTTGAAAGAACCTGAAAGGTCAAAAGGCCTTAACCACAGAGGACACAAAGGAACCCGGAGGAATATTTTGGAAGAAGGCCCTGCTTGAAGTCGCTGAGAACTGCAAGGTCGCATAGAAATGTACCGCGACAGGAATTTGATTCCTTTGCGCTCTTAGCGACCTTTGCGGTAAACAGGTTTTGATTTTGATCTTGGTTTTGCTAATTGCCATTTGCTAATTGCTAATTGCCCAATTATGCCCATTCGTAGAATTCTGATTGCTAATCGCGGGGAGATCGCTCTACGCATCATGCGTACTTGCCGCGATATGGGCATTGAGACTGTTGCTGTCTACTCGGAGTTTGACCGCGACGCTCTACATGTTCGTCTGGCTGATCAGGCTGTGCCGATTGGCGGGGCTGCCTCGCGGGAGTCCTACCTTAATATAAGCACTCTGCTTGCCGCCGCGCGCCGTACGGGGGCCGATGCCATTCATCCTGGGTATGGCTTTCTGGCTGAGAATGCGGAGTTCGCCACCGCCTGCGAAGATGCTGGGATCGTCTTTATTGGGCCGCGCTCCAGCGTGGTGCGAGCCATGGGATCGAAGACTGGAGCCAGGCGGATTGCGGAAGAAGCCGGTGTGCCGGTGGTGCCTTCGCCTGCGGAGCGCGATTTCCCAAAGCTGATTAAGGCATCCGCCGGTGGAGGCGGACGCGGCATGCGCATTGTGCGGAACGCCCATGAGTTTCAGGAGGCCCTCACGGCGGCCAAGGGAGAGGCCGAGCGAGCCTTTGGCGATGGCGCGCTGCTGGTGGAAAAGTACATTGAGGGAGCGCGGCACGTTGAGATCCAGATCTTCGGCGACCATCATGGCAACGTG
>DATMMY010000023.1:0-11524 GCA_035569515.1 Candidatus Solibacter sp.
GCGGCCCGCGCCAATTCGGTTTCGATCTTCATTACCGCCTCAGCGTTGTGCCTGGCCTGGTCAGGCGTCCTGCCAATCAGCTTAAACATGCTGGCGATATGCTCAACATAGGTCTTACGGATCGCCACCATGTCCGGATCGTCTTTCAGATAGTAATCGCGGTCCGGAAGGACGATGCCGCCCTGATCAATGAACGCGATTGTCATATCGGCGTTGTGCACATCAGGGTTGGAGTAGAAGGCGAAGATAGGGTTCGGCCCGATCAGAGACTCATGGGCAACAACCTCTATCATCTGGGTCTTGTCCTTGACGGCAGCGATGCGGTCCAGTTCCGGCTTGATGGGAGCGTATCCTTTTTTGTTGGCTGCCGTTTCATCCATGCAGGCCGTGTAGAAGTCGCCGATCTTCTGCACAACGGGGCTGCGCTTGGGGTCATTCACGCTGGCTTTTTCCAGGATTCCGCGCAGGACGGCGTTGTTGTGTTCCTCCACTTCGCTGAAACTGATCCAATCGGTGTAATCGGAAGGGATGGGATTCCTTTTCATCCAGTTACTGCATGCGTATTGATAGAAATCAACACAGGGATCGATCGATTTATCGATATTAGCAATATCGAATTTGGGAGCCGGGCGGTCCTGCGCCGTTGCCGAAAGGCCGAGCAGAACAATTCCGAACGTAAGAAGGAAGTGGTTACGCATATAGTCTCCTTTAGGAGAGTATTTAGTTCTTAGTACTTAGCCTTTAGTCCTGATGGCAGAGCTGAAACACTGTTGAATGACATGTAGCCCGACATAGAAACCAGCGCCGCCCCTCCGCTCCGGGGCTCCGCCTTTATCCTAACCCTACCCAGGCCTTTCCGGCCTGGGCTACACTGTTTCGCTCCTTCGATAAGCTCAGGACAGGCTCTGCAGGGCTGGAGCCTTGGTTGACCCACGATTTTTGCTCATATTCATGAATAAACCGGGCTAAGGACTAAGAACTAATGGCTAAGAGTTATTAGCTAGAAGCTACTAGCCAGTAGCCAGCAGCTCTTTTCACCACACCCTGCACGCATTTTCGGGGGCCATCGGCTGGCCGGTCTTGCAGCCGAATGCCTTCTGGAATTCGGGCATGTTCTGGACTACGCCATTCACCCGCCAACGGCCGGGCGAATGTGGGTCGACTCGTACCAGCATGCGCGCGTATTCGGGCGCGGTGTTTTGGCACCAGGCACGGGCAAACCCGAGAAAATAGCGCTGTTCTGGCGTGTAGCCGTCTATTTTTTTGTTTGGGTCCTGCTTGGTTTGCGCCATCAAGTCATGCAAGGCCATGAAGGCGATGCGGGCGCCGCCGTTGTCCGCGGTGTTCTCGCCCAACGTCAGCTTGCCGTTGAGTTTCAGGTCGTCAATGGAAATGAAGTTACTGTATTCATCGGCAATGCATTTAGCGCGTTTTTCAAATTCCTGCCCGTCTTGTGGCGTCCACCAGTCGCGAAGATTGCCCTTGAGATCGAATTTGCGTCCCTGATCGTCAAAGCCATGGGTCAATTCATGGCCAATCACCAAACCGATGCCGCCGAAATTGATGGGATCATCCATGCCGCGGTCAAAAAATGGAGGCTGGAGAATTCCGGCAGGGAAGACGATCTCATTGAAGCCGCCGCTATAGTAGGCATTTACGGTAGGGGGCGTCATGCCCCACTCTTTTTTGTCTACGGGCTTTCCTATTTTCTGGAGGTTGCGATTGATCTCGAACTCCGCGGCCCGGCTTATGTTGCCCAGCAGGTCGCCTCGCTGGACCTTCAGCTTGCTGTAATCGCGCCAGGTCTCCGGGAAGCCGATCTTGTTGCGAATAGCGGCCAGCTTGGCAAGCGCTTCTTTCTGGGTGGCGGGAGACATCCAGGGCAGCTCGGTAATGTCGCGGCCCAGGGCCTTCTCCAGCGCGTCCACCATTTTCAACATGCGCTGCTTGCCTTCCGTTCCAAAGGTCTCATCAACATAAGGCTGGCCCAAGGCTTCACCTAGCGCGCCGTCAGTGGCCTGGACGCACCTTTTCCAGCGGACTGGAAGCTCCTTTTGTCCACTGAGCTTTTGCGTAAATTTGAAATTCTCCTGCACGAAATCATCGGAGAGCCAGGATGACGCGCTCGAGACAAGATGCCAGGTCATATAGGTCTTCCAGGCATCCAGAGGCTCACTCTCCAATATGGGATTGATGGCCTTAAAGAACTCCGGATTCCCGACGTTGAGTTCCTTAAACGCGGGAGCGCCCAGGGTGGTGAAGTACCGGTTCAGATGAAAATTGGGGGCTGCCGATTCGATTTCCGCCACGGTCATCTTGTGGTCGCGGTTCTTGGGGTCGCGGCGCAGCGTCCGTTCCATGGAGGCCTTGGCCAGTTCGGTTTCGATCTTCAGCACGACGTCAGCGTCCTGGGCAGCCTGCTCCGGTGTCCGTCCAATCATGGCGAACACGGTCTTCATGTGCTCGACATAAGCCTGACGGATGGCCGTTGTGGGAGCATCGTCTTTGAGATAGTAGTCGCGGTCGGGAAGACCAAGGCCGCCTTGATCAATGTTGGCAATTGTGCTATCGGAGTCGTGGAGATCGCCTGAGGCATAAAAGTTAAAAGGGCCTCCACCTCCTCGGGACTCTTCCTGGGCCATGACATGGATCAGCTCAGCCTTATCTTTGATGGCGGCAATCCGCTTGAGATCAGCATCCAGGGGATGATAGCTCTTCCGGTTGGCGGCTTCTTCATCCATGCATGAGTCGTAGTAATCGCCGATCTTCTGCATGACGGCACTGCGCTTGGGATCGTTGACCCTGGCTTTTTCCAGAATCTGCCGAAGAATAAGCTGGTTATGCTCGTGGATTTCCAGGAAGCTGAGCCAGGCCGGCTGGTCCGGAGGAACAGGATTGTTCCGCATCCAATTGCCACAGGCGTACTGGTAGAAATCCACGCAAGGGTCTACCGACTTATCAATATTGCCAATATCAAATTTGGGGGCTGGCCGCTCCGCTGGGGGTGTGGCCGGCGCGGCGCTGGGTGGTGGCGTATTTTTGGTTTTTTCGGCTGAACCCGTACCGGCGTTCTGCCCCAGCATCACGGAACCACTCAGCAGCACGATGCCGCAGAGCCGGACTAGGTAGCTTCTCATGCGCGATGTTCTCCTCACTGTATTGTCCAGGGAATTCGTTATTGTAGCGTGAATGCGGAGGTCTTGGATGGAAATGCCCGTGACCGCCGGCAGCAAAACAATCTAAATTAGACGGGGAGCACGATGCTTGGTGAGCAGGAAACATCCCGATAGAGTCGCGCTTGCTACAATGAAAGATTCTTTCTCGAATCGGAGCTTCCCAGATGCATCGCTGGTCACAACTCTTTATTCCCACCCTGCGCGAGGCGCCCGCGGACGCCGAGGTTGCCAGTCACAAGTTTCTGGTTCGCGCCGGATACATTCGTCAGCTGGCCGCCGGAATTTATTCGTATCTGTTCCTGGGGCAGCGCTCCATTCTCCGAATCATTGACGTAGTGCGCGAGGAGATGAACAAGATTGGCCAGGAGTTTTATCTGCCGGCTATGCACCCCCGTGAAGTGTGGGAGGCCAGCGGCCGCTGGGCCGTGATGGGCGATAACATGTTCCGCCTGAAAGACCGTGGCGGACGCGACCTGTGCCTGGGCATGACTCATGAAGAGGTAATGACCGACATTGCCCGCAAAGAGCTGCGCAGCTACAAGCAGCTACCTCAGATCTGGTATCAGATCCAGACCAAGTTCCGCGATGAGCCCCGTCCTAAATCCGGACTGATTCGGGTGCGCCAGTTCACCATGAAAGACGCCTACTCATTCGACATCGATCCGGCCGGGCTCGACGTTTCTTACCAGAAGCACTATGACGTCTACCGGCGTATCTTTGACCGTTGCGGACTCAAGTACGCCGTGGTAGAGGCCCATTCAGGCGCCATGGGTGGCTCGCAGTCGCATGAGTTCATGGTCATGACCGAGGCCGGCGAAGACACGGTAGTGAGCTGCGCCAAATGCGGCTACGCCGCCAACCTGGAAAAGGCCACATCGCAGCTTCCGCCTGTGGAAGACCTGCCCGGAGGTGGCGCGCCGGAAGACGTCCATACGCCTGGCATGAGGACGATTGAAGAGGTGTCGAGGTTTCTGGGCGTCTCACCCACTCACAAAATCAAGACGCTGGCGCTGATGCAGGTGGAAGACGATCCCAAGGACCCTAAGCAAAAGAGAACCCGTCCAGTGATTGTTCTGCTCCGGGGCGATCATTCCCTGAATGAAGCCAAACTCCTGACCGCGCTGGGCGGAAAGGAGTTTCGTCCCATGCAGGCCGATGAAATTGAAAAGTTTTTTCGCGCGCCTGCCGGATACCTGGGGCCGGTGAACATTCCGGCCATGGCCAGCCAGCAGATGGGAAGCGAGACGCAACGGATCCTGCTGGAATCATTGCCTCTGCTGTTCGCCGACAACGCCCTGAAAGGACGCAAGAACCTGATCTCCGGCGCTAACAAGGAAAACTATCATGTCAAGAACCTTGTTCCGGGCCGGGACTTCTACCCAACCGAGTGGGTAGACCTGCGGAATGCCGCAGAGGGCGAGGGCTGCCCCAGCTGCGGGAGCCCGCTCCAGGTAGGCAAGGCCATGGAAATAGGTCATATCTTCAAGCTGGGATACAAATACTCGCAATCCATGGGCGCCACGGTCCTGGACAAAGACGGCAAGGAGGTAACGCCGATCATGGGCAGCTACGGCATTGGAATCGAGCGGATCCTCACTGCGGCCATCGAGCAGAACAACGATCAGGACGGCTTCTGGCTGCCGGGGTCGATAGCACCGTTCGATGTGGTCATAACTCCCACCAACGTCAAAGAATCCGCTCTACTGAAGACCGCTGAGGAGATAGGGCAGCAACTGGAGCAGGCCGGGTTCAGCGTGCTGCTTGACGACCGCGATGAGCGTCCCGGAGTAAAATTCAAAGATGCTGATTTAGTGGGAATCCCTTACCGGATTAACGTGGGCAAGAAGGTTACCGAAGGGAAGGTCGAGATGGTTTCTCGCTCGACACGCAAGTCCCTGGATGCTAATATCCCCGGCATTGAAGGCCAATTTAGGCAATTTGTGCAATCCTAACGGACGTGGCGGATATTTATGGGCAAATTAAAAGGGCTACTTATCCTGGTGATCATCTTCGGGTCGATCTACGTCGGCTGGGAGATGATTCCTCCCTACTTCACCAATTCTCAATTTCAGGACGAGCTCGACGATATTGCGCGCCGCAACTCCTATATCCAGAGACCAGACGATGCCGTCCGTGAAATTGTGATTAAGAAAGCCGAGTCCATGGGCATCCCGCTGAAAGAAGAGCAAATCACAATTACCCGGGTGGCAGACGGGCTGGGGATTACGGTCCAGTACCGGGTCCATGTGGATATGATTCTTCATCCCGTAGACCTGGACTTTACCGCCAATTCCATGAACAAACGGATATAATTGCTGAGTACGAACAAAGTTCTCAGCACCTGCAGGTAACGCTCTGGCCGGCCATGCGTCTGAGAGAATGAGCGGCGAACTCCGCCATAAAAGTGGCCATTAAAATCAAATTTCCACGCGTGAAAGGCTTCCGAAACAGCCTGAGGCATCCTTTTGTCCGGGCCGGTGTGGGGGCTTTCCTCATTGTTTGCCTGATATGCTTCGGGATTTTTTCCTTTTACTACATCAAGTATCAAAAGATCGTAGACAAGCGCATGAGCGGGCAGATCTTTGCCAATACGGCCAAGATCTATGCCCAGCCCCGCAGCCTGCGCGTGGGCCAAAAGGCCGACTCGCGGGAAATTGCCAATTACCTGCGCCATGCCGGATATACCGAGCAGGGGGAGCAGGGACAGTCGAAATTCGGCACCTACAGGGTGGCCTCCGGCACAATTGAAATCAAGCCCGGGGAAGAGTCCTACTACAACTCTGAGGGCGCTGTTGTGCGCCTGCGTGAAGGCAAAATAGACAAAATATCCTCCATGGGCAATGTGGGAGACAGCCTGGGCGCCTACGAGCTGGAGCCCCAGCTGGTTACCGGACTGTTTGACAGCCAGGCGCGCAGCAAGCGCCGGCTGGTGAAATACGACGATATTCCCAAGGTCATGGTGGACGCGGTGACCTCCATTGAAGACCGGCGATTCTTCCATCATAACGGCGTCAACTATTGGCGGCTGCTGAAGGCGGGATTGATTGACCTGCGCGAAGGCGGGAACCGGCAGGGTGGTTCCACCATCACTATGCAGGTGGCTCGCGGTTTCTTTCTCTCCAGAGAGAAGAAGCTCAAACGGAAGCTGACGGAGATACTGATCTCCCTGGAGCTGGAGCAGCGCTTTTCCAAGAAGCAGATCTTCGAACTCTACGCCAACCAGGTGGACATGGGGCAGCGGGGATCGTTCACCATTACCGGCTTTGGGGAAGCGGCTCAATCCTATTTCGGAAAGGACCTGAAAGATCTCACGGTGCCGGAAGCGGCCCTCCTGGCCGGCCTGATTCAGCGCCCCAGTATGCTGAATCCCTATAAGCATCCTGAGCGGGCCGTGGAGCGGCGCAATCTGGTTCTGGAAGCCATGGTGGAAAACAGCACCCTTAACCGCCAGCAGGCTGATACGGCCAAAGCTACACCGTTGAAGCTGGCGCCCCAGAATGTTGAGGCCAGCGATGCTCCCTATTTTGTGGACCTCATCCGGGAGCAATTGCTCAGCAAATACAGTGAAGATGAGTTGAATGGCGATGGGTATCGCATCTATACCACGCTCGATCCGGCCCTGCAGAAGGCTGCGGCGGATGCGGTCGACATCGGTATCAGAGAGGTTGACGCCCAGGTCAAAAAGCTTCGTACCCGCAAGGTCAAGATCAGCAAAGGTAAGTACGAAACCAAGGTGCTTCCCGGACCCAGGCCGCAAGTGGCGCTGGTGGCCCTTGATCCTCACACGGGCGAGATATTGGCCCTGGTGGGCGGACGCGATTACGGTTTCAGCCAGTTAAACCATGCGATTGCCAAGCGGCCCACAGGCTCCATCTTTAAGCCTTTTGTCTATGCCGCCGCGGTCAACAACGCCATCACCGGAGAACAGCCGGTCTTTACCCCGGCCACCTTGGTGGATGATTCTCCCACGGTGTTTGCCAATGGCGATGACGTCTATACGCCCCGCAACTACAAAGAGGAATTTTGGGGCCAGGTGAGCGCGCAATTCGCCCTGAACAAGTCTTTGAACAACGCCACCGTGAAGGTCGCCGAGATGGTGGGCTACGATAAAGTGGCCTCCCTGGCGCGTTCGGCTGGCATTGCGTCGGTTAAGGCCACTCCTGCCATGGCGCTGGGCGCATATGACGCTACTCCGCTGGAGATGGCTGCCGCGTACACGGTCTTTACCAACGGCGGCCAGCGAGTCACCCCCACGATGCTGCGGTCGGTGCGCGATCCCAATGGCGACGTGATCGAAAATTATCAAGGCCAGAAGGCCCAGGTCCTGGACCCCCGCGTGGCTTATGTGATTACCGCCATGATGCAGGGAGTCATGAACAACGGCACCGCGTCAGTAGTGCGCGGCCGCGGCTTTACCGCGCCGGCGGCAGGCAAAACAGGCAGCTCCCACGACGGATGGTTTGCCGGATTTACCTCTAACCTGCTGTGCATTGTGTGGGTTGGGTACGACGACTACAGTGACATTCACCTGAGCGGGGCCGCGATTGCCGCGCCGGTCTGGGCGGAGTTCATGAAGCGGGCCGTCGCGCTGCCGAATTATTCGGACGTAAAGTCTTTCAGCCCGCCCTCCGGTATTGTGCAGCTCTCGATTGACAAAGCGACCGGGCAACTTGCTACTCCGGCCTGCCCGGATGATTACTTGATGTCCTTCATCGAGGGCACCCAGCCGACCCAGACCTGTGATCAGGCCACCGCCGATCACAGAAACATCTTCCAGAAGCTTTTTGGCATGGAACCCAAACCTTCGCCGCCGTTACCGGTGTCTAATCCCAGGGTACTGCCAGGTTCCTCGCCGGCGGCCAATGTAGCTCAGGATTCGTCCCAGCCGGCGAATGGAGAAAAACCCAAGAAAAAGGGGTTCTGGGGACGAATATTTGGCGGTGGAGACGATAAGGGAGACAATAAGGAGAAAGATAAACGATCTTCGTCCGGCAATAGCTCCGGACCACCATGATGATTAGGGGGTACTATGAACCACTTCAACCGCGTAGTTTGCAGTTGCATGCTGTTGTGCACCCTTCCACTTCTGTGTCAAGAACCGGCGGCGCCCGTTGCGCCTGTCCCGGTTGCGCCTTCTGATGTCCAACGCGTTGATCCACCCTCGCCCAACACGCCGGTAGCCGAGTTAGAACGTCACGGCGATGTCCTGCGAGCCAAGAAAGACTATCTGGATGCGCTGGATTACTACAGGGCGGCCCAGCAAAAGTCCGATTCTGCGGTCCTTCACAACAAAATCGGCGTTTCCCTGCTGCTGCTCAAGCGAGACACAGATGCCAGGCGGGAATTCGAGCGCTCCATAAAATTGGACGGCAAATACCCGGAGGCCCACAACAATCTGGGGGCCGTTCATTACCAGATGAGAGCGTTCGGCTCTGCCATCCGGGAATATCGAAAGGCCATCAAGCTTAACCAGGAGAGCGCCAGCTTCCACAGTAATTTGGGGACAGCTTATTTTTCGCGCAAGGAATATGACAAGGCCACCAAGGAGTATGTACGGGCCATGCAACTGGATCCCACTATCTTTGAGCACCAGACCTCAGGCGGTGTCTCGGTAAAGCTGATTTCTTCGTCGGACCTTGGGCACTATCACTACGTCCTGGCCCAGATGTATGGTCGCCGGGGAAACGCTGAAATGTGCCGGCTCTACCTGAGCAAGGCCAACGAGGAAGGATATCCCTTTGTAAGGGATGCCCTGAAAGACAATGAATTTGCGGGACTGCGCAAAGATCGCGATTTCGTGCTTTTTGTGCGCTCGCTGAAACCTGCAGCCCAGGAGACGAACCAATAAACTCAACGGCAACCTTTCCAGCAAAGCTGCTTCTAAGTTAAATAGACTGCCGTTTTCGCGAGAGCGGGACGCGGTAGTCACAAGCTAAACCCATCGGTTAGGCGCTCAGCGCTGTGGCAGGGAAACCGATGGGTTTTGTTATTTCACTGGCTTGTCATCCTGAGCAACGGATTCGTGGTGGCGAGTTAACGGGGAATGAACAAGCGGCGAGTATCGACACGGAATATATCAAGTGTCATCCCGAGCGCAGCGCCGCAAAAAAAGCTGAGCGCCCGCATCTGAAGGGCGCGGAGAGAGGAGCCTGTCCTGAGGCAGCCGAAGGAACCCCGACAACGCTTCGGACTTAAATGCAGATTCAAGGCGTTCTCCCCGATCTCTTGGGCGGTTGTCTCCGAAGTTGACTCTGAAACGGGCCTTAAATCATTCATTAATTCCATTCGGCATAACGGTCTGTTCATTAGGAGCGCAGCGCCACGTCAAGGTATTCCCACGAGGAGCTTGGCGCACCACAACGTATGTTCCATGAGAGAACTCCCTGATGCAGTATCGGATGTCAAACATTATCGGGGTCCTTCACTCCGCGCCTATCCGCTAAGTCACCTGAAATACCACACTGCGCTTCGTTCAGGATGACATATTTATAATTCAATTAAGGAACTCAACAAAATCAGTTCCCAACACAGCCTCTAATTCCTACCCCTTTGCCCCGACAGAAGTCCGCGCGTAGATGTACGCTTCAATCACCTTTTCCAGTGTCCCCTGGGCCTTCAGGATGTACTCCACTGCGTCGCGAGCGGCGCCCGCTCCGCCCGCGGTGCACGTGTGATAGTGGGCCATCGCGGTTACTTGCGGACGCGCATTGGCCACGGCGATAGCGAGGCCACAGCGTTCCATAATGGGCAGATCAATAATGTCATCTCCAACGTAGGCAATCTCTTCTTCGCGAAAGCCGTGCTCGGCGAGGATCTTGTCCAGCACCTCGGATTTGTTGGCTGCGCCCTGAAAGACATAGTCGATCTTCAGGTCACGGGCGCGCAAGGCGACCGTCTCGGAGATCCGCTTGGTCACCAATCCGGTCTTCAATCCACCCAGCCGTGCCAGAGAAATGCCTGTGCCATCGTGCGCATGAAAGCCCTTGGCCTCAATCATGTTCTGGCTCACAATTCCATATCCGGCCGAGTTAGCGTGCTGCTGGGCATGAGCATCGGTGCTGCGCGGTTCGGACGAGGGAGCAGGGAAGAGCCAGATGGTCCCATCGGTAAGGACACCATCCACATCGAAGAGAATGACCTTGATCTTTTTGGCGCGATCAGTAGACACAATGAAGATTCTATCAGCAGCAGGAAAGCACTCAGCATTCAGCAGTCAGCCAATAAACATCTTCGCTGAACGACAATCTGCAAAAGTCAATGCTGAGCACGTAAGGGCTTTCGGTGTGGTCGAGAATCTTACGCGGGCTGAATGCTGAGTGCTGACTGCTGACTGCTCTACACCATTTCCGTCCCCCACAGATCATGCAGGTGGATAACGCCCTCGAGGTTTCCAGCTACGTCGATCACTACCAGCGAGGTAATTTTCTTCTGCTCCATCATGTTCAGGGCGGTGGTGGCGAACTCTTCGCCTCGGATCGTCCTGGGATTTGCAGTCATGCACTCGCCTGCCGTGAGATTGAGGACGTCTTTGTGGTGCTCCAGAAGGCGGCGCAGGTCGCCATCGCTGATCACGCCCACCAGCTTGTTGTTTTCCGCTACCGTGGTGATGCCCAGGCCTTTGCGGGACATCTCATAGATCACGTCCGGCATTTTCGTCCGGGGGGTGACCCGGGGCAGGGCATCGCCGCTGTGCATCAGTTGGGAGACGCGCGCCAGCTTCTTCCCCAGCTTTCCGCCCGGATGCAGATCGGCAAAATCCTCTTCCTTGAATCCGCGCTTGTCCGCCAGGGCCACTGCCAGGGCGTCGCCAAGGGCCAGCATTGTGGTAGTGGAGGCCGTTGGGGCCAGCCCCATGGAACATGCTTCTTTTGCGATGGAGCAATCCAGGGGAATGTCGGCAGCCTGGGCCAGCGTGGAGCGCTTGGAAGTTGAGTTCGTGGAATAGAGATTGTCGCCGGTAATCGTGATCAGCTTGCTGCCGATCCGGCGTATCGTGGCCAGCAGGCGCAGAATCTCCTCAGTCTCTCCGCTGGATGAGAGCGCCAGCACGACATCGCCTTTCACCAGCATACCCAGGTCGCCATGGAGCGCCTCTGCCGGGTGGAGATACAACGCGGGTGTCCCGGTAGAGCTGAGCGTGGCGGCGATCTTGCGGCCGATAATGCCGCTCTTGCCCATGCCGGTCACCACTACCCGCCCGCCGCACGAGTGGAGGCATTCGACGGCGGACGAAAAGTCCTCAGCCATAGGGCCGGCAATGCGGTCAGCCAAAGCACGCAGAGCTTCAGCCTCAATGCGGACGACGTTGGAACCAATGGAGTGCATCGTCATCATTTCTACCAAAAAAT
>DATMMY010000024.1:0-5959 GCA_035569515.1 Candidatus Solibacter sp.
ACCTGTCGGATCAGTTGATCTTGCGTGAGCCGCACGGCAACGCTGTCGAGCGCTGGTCCTCTTTGGCCTCCTAAGACTCCGAGAGAATGACAGTTGCGGCATTGCTTGACCTGGAAAACGAGTGCGCCTTGCCGCTCGAGACCACTCCTGCCGTGTAGAAACTGCTCCGGTACGGCGTCGCCGCTCCACGCATTCATGTGCGGACTCCACGGAGTATAACCAGCGAGATGGGTGAGTGTTCCGAGGATTATGGCGATCAGCAGAACCGTCAAAACAGCGATTGGCCGCCGGCGCCAACTCTTTTCCCCTTCTCCAGAAAGAAATGGCAGCAGAACCAGAAACGCGATGACGACTACGGGGCCAATGAGGAGAGCGGGCGTCTCCATTGAAGGCGGCAAGTAAGACAGCAAACCGTACAACCACAAGAAGAAGTAGTCTGGTTTCGGCGCCGTCTGGATTATGGTCGGGTCTGGGCGGCCGGTAGGACCGAACGGACCGAAGTACAGAGCGCAGGCGGCCACGGCCAAGAGGATGAAAGCGGCAAAGAACAGATCTTTCCATACCGCATACGGAACAAAGGGCGCGCCATCTTTTCTGGTGAGTTGATGATATTCGTTTTCGTACGTTGCACGTTTGACGAGACGCCCTGGCATCGGCCATTCGTTAATTCCCAACTTCAGGACCATCAAGAGATGAAGACAGACGAAACCGATCAACATTCCGGGAATGACAAAGACATGTAGCGCGAAAAACCGGGATAGTGTTGCTCCGGCAATAATCGGCCCACCGAGCATCAATTTCACGATCATAGGCCCGGCAATGGGGACGCGGCTTGCGATCGAAGCCCCGATTCCAAGGCCCCAGTACGCGTCTTGATCAAAACGCAGCACTTGCCCACTGAACGCCATGCCTAACGTCATCAGCAAGAGAAAGACGCCGATGATCCAGGTGAGCTCTCGTGGAAATTTGTGGGCTCCAAAGAGGAAGACCTGCACCATGTGAATGAGTACGATGGCCACCATGAAGTTCGAGCCCCATCCGTGCATGGCACGGATGAACCAACCTAAAGTTACGTCGTGGTTCAGAGCTTGCAGACTGCTCCACGCCTCACTCGCCGAGGGCACGTAGATAAGGGCCAGCAGGATTCCGGTGACGAGTTGGAGAAGAAAAACGGTGAGCGCCGCGCTCCCAAATACGTAGAACCAACTCGCGGTGTTGCGCGGCACCGGATGTTCCACCGCTTCACGAATCGGAGCGGCGAGTTGCAAGCGGTGGTCAAACCATTGGCCGATTTTTCCGATCAGGCCCATGTCTTTGTCTTTCCGAGCACAGCATTCGTTTCGGTGGAGGCGGACAGCTTGCCGCTCTCGATGGAGACCAAATCATTCCCTGCTCCGCAAGGCGGTTTCCTTTTAAAGATAGAGGCGGTCGGTGATCCGGGCGTTGGCAGTTCACCAGCTTGAATCGTGACGAGACCATTCTCGACTTTGTAGGGATACTCGAATAGCCCGCGTTCCGGCGGGCCCGAAGCGCGCGAGCCGTCGCGATAATAAGCTCCTCCGTGGCACGGGCACATGAACAGGCCGGATTGCGGAAACCAGCGGACCGGACAGCCCAGGTGCGCGCAGTTGATGGCGAAGACCTGGAATTGATTCCCTTCGACGCGCCGGACCCAGCATGCTGTGTCGACGGTCTTCCCGTCCGTGGGCATGACGTTAGCATTCCGAAATGTGGCCAGGCGCGTTTCACCCTCGGGAAAGTCAGTCACCTGGCCGAGCGGAATCCAGGAAAGATAAGCGTTCACGCTCCCGCGCGTAACCGATGACAGCAGAAATCGCACGATAGGGACCGCCAGAGCGGTCGCCACCAGGCCGTTGAAGAGTATGCCCATCTTCATGAGTAAGCCGCGGCGAGAAACGGTATTGTCGTTCGACATCTTCAAACTCCTAGTGCTGCGCGTTGTTCGAAACTGAGTAAGGCTGGCCCGGATTCTGGACGCGCCGCGAGGCCAGCCATGCGACTACGTCAGTGACTTCCTGCTCGGACATCGGCTTACTGGGCACGTTTCCGCGCCAGTCCGGCGCTCCCAATTCTGGTCGGCCGGTGATGACGATCGTGCGGAGCCCCTGATCGCTGACCAGCGCGAGAAATGAATCGTCGGTGACGGAACTACCTTTTGCTCCGCCGCGACCGCCTGGCCCATGGCAGGATTCGCAGTACGTTTTGAAGGCAGCTTCGCCCCGCGCAGCATCGCCCGTAGACTTCGCCGCATAGGAGGGCGGATTGGCTGCGTCGGGAATTCCTCGCCGGCTCCAGCGCGACCGGCTTTCCTTCGTGATCACATCAATCTGTTTGTCGGTCAGCATTCCGCCAGCACTTTCGGCAAAAGCCGGCATCGCGGTTCCACGGACGCCGTTGGCAATGACTCTGCGAATGGCAGCGTCGTCTGCGATGGCCAGGTAAACTGGATTCGCAAGAGCGATAGCTGCTCCTCCGCGGCCTTCGGCACCATGACAGGCGGCGCAGTTTTCCGCGTACAAAGTGCCAAACTCCAAAATCTCGTTCGGCGCTAGAACTTCTGAGCCTTTACCTGGCTGGCCGTGCGGCGCGCCACAACCTGCGAACAAAATCGCGGCGAGCGCCGTGAATACACAAAGATGCCGAAGAGTGTTCACGGGCGTTTCTCTCCGTTTTCTCTCGGTGGCATTACTCCGGGAGCTTCAATTCCCGCGCGTACGGCGAAGGGCAGGTTCTCGCGAGTTGACACAGGCTGCTGCCGCACTACGACCATGCCCGCTACGACGCCGAAGGCTATCTGCGTGACCATAAACCAAATCCAGTTAATGCGACTTGCAAGCAAAGGATTGAGAAGCTGCATGATCGAGTACAGAAGTCCCGACCACAACACAGGGGCAATTAGCCCTCCGAGTACGATCGGCCGCCGCGTGAACATAGGAAGCATCGCGCCGTAGAGGAGTCCCACGAAAATGGAGCCGATACCGTGCAGGACCAGGGCAATCGCGAAACTATCCGCATGGAATGAATTTAGTTGGGCCGGGCCCAGCTTAAGCGATTGTGCGTAGACCGTAGCGGCAAGGAGGTTGATGGGATACCAGATGCTTCCGGCTTTCAGCAGCCCGTAGGCACAGGCCAACACAGCCATTGCTAGTGCCCCGGCGACACCACCCTTGATGCCGGCCGACATCGGATAGGTTTTCAGGGGAAGCCAGATACGGACGAGCTCGGGCGCGATGGGCACACGCTCGACAACACGGCGTTGTGTTGTTATGCGCTGTTCTTCGAATGTGATCGGCACCGTCTCTTCGTGTTCGTGAGGAAACACTTCGCGGAACCAGCCGACGCACGCTGCCACGCCCAGGACAGCGCCGAGGACGCTGATCGACACACTTGTGAGAAGGCCTGCGAGCATCAGTGTGGATCCAAAAGCCAAAACGATGGGCCAAGCGGTAGATGCGGGCACTTCGACCTCAACCGGTGCCCGAGGGCTCTGCCCTACTTCTTCTATGGATGTGAGCGTTGCCATTCCTTTTCCTCAGCGACCCAGAACGTAGACAACAGTGAAAACAACGACCCACACGGCATCCACAAAATGCCAGTACAGCGAGAGTGCGTCGACGCGACGAGACTGTTCGGGTCCAACGCGACCTGCCAACCCGAATAGCAGCACGATGGTGAGCATGGTTAGCCCAGCCGTAACGTGAAAGGCGTGCAGTCCAACCAGGGAGTAGTACGTAGTTCCAAAAAGGTTCGTGGAGATGGTTAGCCCGTGTTCGTAGATCAATCGGTGCCATTCCTGGCCGGTGCCGTACAGAAAGAGGGCGCCCAGAGCGATCGTGAGAAACCATAAGGTGAGAAATACTCCTCGCCGGCCGCGTTCAAGAGCTTTGCCCGCGAAGTGAATCGTCAGACTGCTGGAAAGCAGACACACCGTGTAGAAGATGGGAGTCTCGAGCACTTCGCGTGGAGTCGGTCCAGTAAGACTCTTTCCTAGGTAAAAGAGATACGCCACAACGAAAATGCTGAAGATCGCGGACTCGGCGATGATGAGACCCACCATGCCGACCGTGCCTCGATATGGAAGCTTCCATGATGTTTCCCCGAGCGGACTTGTGATTGCGCTCATCGATCCATTCCTCTATTCGTATCGGCTGTCCGGATCTTCCGGATGTTTCAAGTCCCACAACGGCCTGCGGCTGGCGACTCTCGGGATCGAAACAAAGTTGTAGACAGGCGGAGGCGAACTCACCGACCATTCGAGAGTCCACGCGTCCCAAGGATCGTTTCCTGCTTTCTTTCCTTTGAAATAGGAAACGACTAGATTCGCGACGAACACCAGCGTGGCGATGCCCTGCACGAAAGCCCCGATGGTCACTAGAAAATTCATCGTGTCCCAGCCGCGGCCTGGTTCGTAGGTGTAAACGCGCCGCGGCATCCCAAGCAAACCGGGAATGTGCATCAGGTCGAAGGTCAGGTGGAATCCAATCAGAAACAGCCAGAAATGCAGCTTGCCCAGGCTTTCGTTCAGCATTCGTCCTGTGATTTTTGGGTACCAGTAATAAAACGCTCCGAAGAGGGCGAACAGAATTCCGCCGACGATCACATAGTGAAAGTGTGCGACGACAAAGTAGGAGCCGCTGAGTTGCCAATCGAAGGGTGAGGAAGCGAGCATGATGCCGGTGAGGCCGGCGATCAAAAACTGGAAGAGGAAACCAATGCAGAAGAGCATTGGCGTTCTGAACTGGATCTTACCTCCCCACATCGTGCCCAGCCAGTTGAAGATCTTGATGCCGGTCGGTACACCCACGGCCATCGTGGTTATTGTGAAAAAACTGTTGGCGTAGGAATTCATTCCAATTGTGAACATGTGGTGAGCCCAAACACTCATGCTCACAAAGCCGATGCAAACCGTGGCACCCACCATGACCGGGTATCCAAAAATCGGCTTGCGCGAAAACACCGGAATAATTTCGGAGGCGAATGCAAAACAGGGAATGATCAGGACGTAAACCTCGGGATGCCCAAATATCCAAAAGAAGTGCATCCACAGCGTGGCGGAGCCTCCAGCCTGCGTATCGAAAAAATGACCGCCAAGATAGCGGTCCACAAGCAACATGATTTGAGCTGCCGATAGAGGCGAAATCGCGAGCAAAACCATTCCAGACATCACCAAGTTCATCCAGGCGAGCAGCGGCATGCGGCTCAGGGTCATGCCTGGGCAGCGCATCGAAACAATCGTGGCGATGATGTTGATGGCGGTGCCGATGCTGCCGAACCCCGAAGCCAAGAGGGCGATCGTCCAGTAGTCCGAGCTGTGACCCGGCGAAAATGCACGGGAAGCCAAAGGGGCGTACGCCCACCAGCCCACGTCCGGCGCGTTGCCGGCACCGTAAAGTCCGTTCCCACCCAGCAAACTAAAGTAGAGCAACAATCCGCCAAAGGCTGTCAGCCAAAAGCTGAAGGCATTCAAGCGGGGAAAGGCCATGTCTCGCGCGCCGATCATCAGTGGCACGAGGTAGTTGGCAAAGCCGAACAGGATGGGCATGGCCACGAAGAAAATCATGGTCGTGCCATGCATGGTGAACATGCGGTTGAATACCTGTGGGGAAACAAAATCGTTGTGCGGGCGCATCAGCTGGATGCGGATGATTGTTGCTTCGATACCACCGATGACGAGAAAGAACAGGGCGTAGAGGATGTACAAAACGCCCAGGCGCTTGTGATCGACCGTGGTCACCCACTCATGCAGTGTTGCAACCCACGGCCGACTCGCGGCTTCTGCGGTTTGAATGGCTATGGTATCCGACGACATTACTGATTCCGCTCTCTTTCTCTACTGCAGAGTTTCGAGATATCGCACGAGCGCATCCAGTTCCGTGTCGCTCAACTTCATTGCCGGCATGAGAGATCCGGGCTTGATCGAATCCGGGTTTTGAATCCA
>DATMMY010000025.1:0-7173 GCA_035569515.1 Candidatus Solibacter sp.
TCAAACTCGCACAGAAGGCAGATCATGACCAACGACGTATCGGTTACATTGGACCAGCATGTGGCCGTGGTAGAGATTCACCGTCCGCCCCACAATCATTTCGACCACCAACTTATTCGAAGACTGGCCGACGCATTTGAAACCCTTGACGATGAGCCTGCGTGCCGTGCCGTGGTGTTGGCCTCCGAAGGGAAATCCTTCTGTGCCGGAGCGGATTTCAGCCAAAGGTCAGCCAGCAGCGAAGAGCTGGCGTCGGGCGCGGCCAGTCATATCTACAAGGAGGCTGTCCGCCTGTTTGCCTGTGAAAAGCCGGTGGTGGCCGCGATCCAGGGCGCTGCTGTGGGTGGAGGCCTCGGGTTGGCGCTCCTTGCGGACTTTCGCGTTGTCTCTCCTGAAACCAGGTTCGTGGCAAACTTTGTGAAGCTCGGCATTCATCCGGGATTCGCCGTGACCTACACACTGCCGCGTTTGATCGGCGTGCAGCGGGCCAGCTTAATGCTTTACACCGGACGCCGCATCAGTGGAGAAGAGGCTGTCGCGTGGGGCTTGGGCGATGTTCTGGCCCCGGCTGATCATCTGCGCGATGCTGCCCGGGAACTTGCGGCGGAGATCGCCGGGGGCGCGCCTCTGGCCGTCCGGTCAACCCGCGCCACCATGCGCCGCGGCCTTGCCGATGCCGTGAAAGCCCAGACCGACCATGAATTCGCAGAACAAAGCTGGCTCTTCCAGACCGAAGATCACAAAGAGGGCGTCCGGGCAGTGCGGGAGAAGCGTCCGGGGAGGTTCAATGGCAAATAGGACTATTGAGCGCATTGAGTCACAGGAGAACAACACAAAACTCTTCGTCTCACGAAAGCCGGACGGGAGAGCATCCTACGTGGCGCGAGGCAAGAAATTAAGGATATAGAAGAAGGCCGCTACGAGGAATATGACGAGCACGGATTGAGGAATCTCGCAAAAAAACTGGTTGCGAATTCTGCCAAGAAGCTTCCTCACGTCTCGAAAGCAAAATGAAAAACAATCACTTTACCGGCTGCGTGCCCTTGACGTATCGCGCAATTTCTTCCGCCGTCGCAAACCACACACCGGGCTTCGATTTCATATAGGCGATCAACTGGTCCAGATGATGCATGGGAGAACGGTGGCCGATCACCTGCGGATGCAACGTCAGGACGAAGAGCGTCCCTTCCTGGTAAGCGCCGTCGAACTCTTCCCGGTATAGCTGGAAGAGATGCTCAGGTAGCGGCATTCTGCCGCTGCGTCCGAGATAGGGAGTTTCGGTCAGAGTCCAGTCGATGGCCAGCTCCACCATGCCTGTGGGCTCTCCGTTGGAGACAAGCTCGTAAGGTTCATCCATGGCCATGAGGCTGCTGTCATAAAAAAATCCCTTCTTGCGCAGCAGATCAACGGTGTACCGGCTGAACGCCCACGCCGGCGCCCGATAGCCCACCGGACGTTTGCCCGTAACTTTAGTCAGGTACTCAATGGCCTGGTCCAACAGGCGCTCTTCTTCCGCGGCGCTGGGTAGATCAGGGAGATACTCGTGAATCCATCCGTGGACTCCAATCTCATTCTTTCCATTCTTCAGGATTGCCGGAACCATCTCCGGATGCAGCAGCGCACTCACAGCTGGAATGAAAAAAGATGCCGGCACCTGGTGGCGATCCAGGAGCTTCAGTACTCGCGGCAAACCCGATTGAGCGCCGAAATCGCCCGTGGAAAGTGTGTTCGGCGAAGTTTCGCCGGCAGCCAGCAAGTACGATTCGTTGTCCACATCGAAACTCAGGCAGACTGCGACACGCGCATGGTTAGGCCAGGAGCGCGGCGTGAGCTTTCGTCCCACACGGGCCGGCGCCACTGCCTGCCGCAGCTCCTGCTCGCTCCATTTCGTCCCAGGCTGCGGGGCCGGAGCCTGTTGCTGGGCCATAGCGCCCACCGACGAGCCAAGCGCCAAAAGAATGGCGGCATAAAGATTCATTAGAACATTACCTCAGCATTGGGAAGTTTCAATGGTTCTGTCACCAGATCAATCAGCGTAATCAGCGGCCAAGGTTCCGCTACTCTTTTGGGCCCTCGCGATATTTCTCGATCAACCGGCGGGCAATAATCAGGCGCTGTAATTCATTGGTGCCACCGCCGATTACGACCAGCGGAGCATCGCGATAGTACCGCTCGACCGCAAAGTCTTTGGAATATCCATTTCCGCCCAGTATGCGCATAGCTTCAAGAGAGACCTCCGCGGCCGTCTCCGTAGCAAACAGCTTCGCCATGCCGGCCTCCAGGTCGCAGCGCTCGCCCCGGTCTCGTTTCTCCGCCGCCGAGTAGATCAGCAGGCGCGAGGCCTCAATCTTGGTAGCCATATCAGCCAGCTTGATCTGGATGGTCTGATGCTCGCAGATAGGCTTACCGAAGGTGGAGCGTTGTTGCGAATAGCGGATCGCCTCTTCAAACGCGGCGCGCGCAATGCCAAGGCCCCGGGCGGCCACGTTGAGCCGTTCGGCTTCCAAACCGGTCATGACCTGCTTGAAGCCTTCGCCTTCCACACCGCCAATCAGATTTTCGGCGGGTACTGGGAAATCCTGGAAGTGGAGTTCGCAGGTCTCCACGCTCTTGTAGCCCAGCTTATCGATATCGCGGCTTACGGTCAGGCCGGGCGCGCCCTTTTCAATCACGAAAGCGCTCATGCCCTTATGCGCGGGTTGGGCTTGGGGGTTGGTCTTGGCGATCAGCAGGAATGTGTTGCCGTAGCGCCCGTTGGTGATCCACATTTTCGAGCCATTGACTCGATAGGTTTTGCCCTCACGAATGGCTACTGTGCTTATGTTCTGCAGGTCGGTTCCAGCGTTGCTTTCAGACAGGCAGATACCGCCCCTGCGCTCTCCGGTGGCCAGGCCGGGAAGAAATTTCTGTTTTTGCTCCTGGGTGCCAAACAGGTTCAGCACGTCACACAAAACCGAGTGTGTGCCGATCACGCCAGCCAGTCCCAGCCATGCGCGGGAGAGCTCTTCGAAGACCATGGCGAAGGTTGTGAAGTCGACCTCTCCACCGCCATACTGCTCGGGAACATTCAACCCGAAGAGCCCGATTTTTTGCATCTGCGAGACAAGCTCGTGAGGATATTCGTTGCGATGTTCCAACTCAGAGGCAACCGGAATTACCTCCTTCTCGCAGAACTTGCGTACGGTGTTGACGATCAATTCCTGTTCAGAGGTCAAGCTTTGTTTGGTCATAAATTCCAGGCTACCAAACGTACTTTCCGGCGGAGATGAGCGTGTCCGCAACGTTTTGCCGTAGTGCTACTGTGTCAATGGGAGCATGTGCGAAAAGCCGTTGGGCGCATTCCGATACCTCGGAAGCGGCGTTCCTACCGGCCAGCACGCCGGCAAGATTCCGGGCGTTGACGGCGATCCGGTCAGAGGCCTCGCACGCGTAAAGGGTGGCGATGTCATGCGGGACTCGGGATTTCTCCTCGGCCTGCGTGGCCTTGAGTTTCCGGGTCCGCAGCCACACGGACTCCATGGTGTAGAGATCAATCAGAATGTCGGCAACCAGGGCCAGCACTTCCTGCTGCTCTTTGAGTTCTTCGCCAAAGCTGTGCGTGATTGCGTGGAGCGCTGCTATCGCGGTCCTCTTCCCTTCCACCACCTTGCTCTCCACCAGTGAAATGTTGTTCGAACCAGCCGGACGGCCACTTCCGTTTACCGCCTTCAGAGTATTTTGAAAGGCCGCTTCGAGACTGCCTTCAGCGGCGCTCCTCAATAACCTGGTAGTCACCAACATGCGGTTGATCTCGTTTGTGCCTTCGTAAATACGGGTGATGCGCGCATCACGCACGATGCGTTCGGCAGGATAGTCCTTGGAGTATCCATAACCGCCGTAGGTTTGCAGAGACTCATCGGCCACGTAGCCGAGGGTTTCGCTGGTCCAGACCTTAATGATCGAGCACTCCACCGCAAACTGCTCAATCACCTTCATCACCTGCATCGGCTCATTCTGGTCTACGGCTTCCAGGGCACGGTCCACCATGCCCACCGTCCTGAATGTGACCGCATCGCCCACGTAGCAACGGACGGCCATATCCGCGAGCTTGCGCTTGATCAACCCGAAGCTGGCGATAGCTCGGCCAAACTGATGGCGCTCGTTGGCATACGAGATAGCATTGTTGAGGGCGATCTTCGCCAGGCCAATATTGCGGTTGCCCAGTTTGAGCCGGCCAAAATTCAGGGTATTGAAGGCCACCACATGACCTTTGCCGACCTGTCCGAGCACGTTCTCGACCGGCACCCGGCAATCTTCAAAGGTGATCGCCGTAGTGGAACTGCCGTCCAGTCCCAACTTCTTTTCATCATGACCGCTGGTGACGCCTGGGCCGCGCTCCACAATAAACGCGGTGAATTTTTCACCATCAACTTTAGCGAACACAATGAACACGTCAGCCAGTCCGCCATTGGTGATCCACATCTTCTGTCCGCTCAGGATGTAATGTTTGCCGTCACCTGACAACGTCGCTTTGGTCTTGGCGGCCAACGCATCTGAGCCGGAGCCTGGTTCGGTCAGGCAGAATGCGGAAACCATCTCGCCGCTGGCGATGCGCGGCAAGTACTTGGCGCGCTGCTCCGGTGTGCCGAAATAAACAATGGGGAGAGTGCCGATCCCGGTGTGAGCGCTGACCGTCGCCGCAAACGACGCATTCAACGCCATCTGCTCGGAAATAAGTGCGGAGCTGACTTTATCCAGGCCCAGTCCGCCATATTGCTCCGGCACATCCGCACGCAGCAAATCAAGCTCCCCGGCCTGGCGCAGCAGCTTCCGCGTGATGGACCAGTCCTTGGTATACAGTTGTTCCGCCAGGGGAACGACCTCGTCCCGCATGAACTGCTCGGCAGTGCGCGCAAATAGCTGCTGCTCCTCGCTGACGTCTTCTTTGGTAAAGATCTCGTCGGGACCCTGGTCCGCAAACAGAAAGCTGCCACTCGTGACGGGTGTTTTTAGTGTCGCCTGGCTCAATTCTCTGATCTCCTTAAAGTTGGCAACGGTAAGAGACGCACGGGAGATTACTATATCAGGTAGCGCATCAATCTTCCGGTCTGCGGCTGCTCATGCAAGAGGCATCAACAGGAGGAATCTCGCAACCGTTTTTCGCAGCAAATGTACACCGGAGCCCCAAATGATCTAAACTTATGGAGTCAGTTTTTACGGGCGGGAGTAGTTCAGTGGTAGAACGCAAGCTTCCCAAGCTTGATGTCGCGGGTTCGATCCCCGTCTCCCGCTCCAAAGCCTGATGAAAAGCTTCCTCCCTAGAGTTTTACCATGGCGTTCGCTCCCAGGACCAATCCAAGAGTAATCAAGGCGATGGCCACCTCTCCAAGCGCGCCGACAATGAGCGGGCCCACTCCCTGACGCATCATTTCGCGAAAATTCATTCTTAAGCCAACGCCCGCGAACGTGAGGAGAAAAGCCCACCGTGACAAATTGGCGAGAGCCGTAAGCTGGTCGCCGCTGAACACTTTCATGGTCGCCAGCAGTGAAATGATCAGAAAGCCAAGGACGAACTTGGGAAATTTTTGCCAGAGGAAGGCAGCTTTATTGCCCACGGCCTTGCGGCCCTCGCGGGCGGCAAAATAAAGGGCATACGCCAGAACCACAAATCCGATCATGGCGTTTCGAGTGGTTTTCGCAAGCACGGCGGTTTTGCCCGCGGCATCGGAAAACATGTTGCCCGCTGCCACGGCCTCCGCGGTATTGTCCACGCCCATTCCCGCCCAGAGTCCAAATGTCTGGTCATTCATATGAAGAGCGTGCCCGATGGGCGCGAATGTGAACAAAGCTATGGCACCCAGAGCGAGAATGGCGCCTATGGCGAATGAGGCGTCTTCGTCGTCGGCGTCAATGGCGCCTTTGGCTGCAATGATTGCCGAAACACCGCAAATCGAAGACCCGATGGCCAGCAGCGCAGTCAACTTGGGCTTCAAGTTAAAAACACGCCCGAGAAAGGTCATGAGCGCAATGGACAGAGCCAATTCAATCAGGACCAATATCAAGCTGACGCTGCCCAATTTAAGCACGTCACCCAGAATGAACCGCGACCCCAGCAGCACAATTCCAATCTTCAGCCAGAATTCGTAGGTGTCGATTCCCGGCTTAAAAACTTTTGCGACGCCGATTACGTTCGAAATAAAACAACCAAACAAGATCGCCCAAAGCACATACTCGATATTTGGCAGCGTGAGATGGTGGGACTTGGAATATTTTGAAATAGATTGCTCAACAAACTTTCCCGCGAACCCGACCAACGTCAGCAACACGATCCCAGGGACCAGTTGAACAAGTTTTCCAGCGAAACTCGTCGATTCGACTCGGGCGGTAACAGCAGTGGACATTTTATTTTCTCCTGTGAGTTCGCGTTTACCAAGAAACATGCTTGAGAACGCCAAACCGCACCAGCGCGGCCAAGGTGAGCCCGAGTAGCACTGCCCAGGTGTCAACGGATAATCCCCTTGATGGTTTTAGTTGCGCTTGATTGTCCTGATCCATATCTCGATCCTTGATTTCGTCCTTTCGCTAGATTTGCCGCTGGACTGGTTCTCAAAATTGCAGTTGCCCATTCTGCCACAAAAAACAAAAGCCCCGCTCGAGATTTTTGCGAGAAGAGGAAAATTAAAAAATACCAAGACTCGTTTGTCACAGCGCGGCAGCGCCAACCACACAGAGGAAACACTAAAAGCAAAATCAAGATCTCACCGCACAGGCCGCGGAGAGAGCAGAGAACGCAGGAAATCTACGAAATTATCGCAGTGCTAAAGAGAAAACTGAGGTGCACAAAGGAAACTTAAGCACTGAGAATAACCCAGAGCAATCGACCACACATTCACCGTCTCCAATCTGCAAGTTCTCTTCAAAGAACTCGGAACCCCATCAGAGATTTTGTAAGCGATGTTCGGGACTCATTGGCGTGTGGCCAGAGAGGGCCCCCGGCTGCTCGCGACGCCAAATTGTGAGGTGTAATTCAACTGGATCTCACCGCACTTGTGTTGCTCTGCGGAATAAACGACACAGCTGTCATAGGGCTTTGAATACACATGCAGGCTGACCGCCCGCTGGCCGAATTCCGAGGGATTATAAACTTTGTGCACCGGTTGGTCCGGATTTACGGCGGCCGGCGATGCCGGGTTC
>DATMMY010000026.1:0-7134 GCA_035569515.1 Candidatus Solibacter sp.
ATGCTGAAACCAGGCGATGTCATCGTTGTGCCTTAGAGGTTAGCCATGAAATTGCGGGCGACAACTTTATTTTTCTTAGGAGCAGCGCTGGCTTGGACATCCTTCTTTGGATGGGCACCGGCTCATGCGCAAGAACCGAAGGCACCTGTTCGAGAGTATCTACCTCTGATTGCAAGCGGCGGGGACCGGGACAATAGTCAAGAGGGAGTTACGGATCTCCGTCCTGACGATCGACCCCTGACCGGTGTCCAAGAGACATCTTTGGGCACGCAAGAGATGAGGCACAGCTATTGGGTCCCCGGCTTTCAATACGCTAACATGATTCGGTCGACGTCCTTCAATAAGCCGGGTTTAACCAACTGGAACTCCACGAGCTACCTGACGGGGAATGTCAGCCTGCTCGATACCTGGAGCCATGCACAGCTTTCGATGAATTATTCTGGTGGCGGCGGCTTTTCTACGGACGGCACTCAAGGCAATAGTTATTTGCATCAATTCGACATGACGCAAACCTTTGAGGGGCGGAAGTGGAAGCTCCAGTTTATCGACCAGTTTTCTTATCTTCCTGATTCACAGTTTGGTTTCGGAGGGATGACAAACCTGTCGGTTCCGGGTGTTGGCGGTTCCATTGCCCCGCCCATACCAGGTTTGCAGAGCAACTATTTGCCCAACCAGAGCATTTTCTCGTCGATTGGGCCACGATATAGCAACTCGTTTGTCGCACAGGCGGTTTATGCGCTGAGTCGGCGGACTTCGATCACCGCCGCGGGCTCTTACGGCCTTATGCGCTTCGTCGACCCCGGAAACATCAACAGTGATGATGAGATTGCGAATATGGGTTTCAACTACATTCTGACGAAAAAAGATACTCTCGGCGTGCTGTATCGCTTCACTGCGTATCAATACAGCGGCAATCCGCAGAGGATCGACGATCACGTAGTCAATGTGGCCTACGGACGAAAAGTGACGGGGCGTCTCGCGCTGCAACTCTTTGGGGGGCCTGACATCACAACTTTCAAGATTCCCATCGGTACCGCGACGAAGCGAGTTTCGGCATCCGGTGGCGCCACTCTGATCTATGCGATGTCTCGGAGCGATTTGTCCTTGACCTACAACCACGGTGTAAGCAACGGCGGCGGAGTTCTGGTAGGTTCAAGCATAGATCAGATATCGGGCTCTATGAATCGCGGCTTAGGGCGCGTATGGCGGGGCAGCATTAACTTTGGCTATGCGAAGAATCGGAGCGTGGCGCAGAATCAAGCGCAGAATTCGGCAGGCTTTGACTCCTACTTCGCAGGAGGCGGATTGGACCGCCCGCTGGGACGCGATGCGACATTCTCCTTAGGCTATACGGCATACATTCAAGGCACGACGCCCACGGCTTGCACCCCGGGTGCATGCAGCGCAAGCTCCACACAGCACCAGATTTCACTGGGGTTCACCTGGCACACGAGGCCCAATGTGCTTCACTAGGCGATGGTCGCGTGGGTTGGGACCTGCAATTGTCATTGGGTTGGTGCAAAGATCGAGCAAGAAGTCGGACTGATAAATGAGAAGTTAGTGGAATACGATATAAAAACTAGGAAATGATAAGAACCCTGAGACCATGTATAAGAACTATTTCGGGCTGAAAGATAATCCGTTCAACGTCAATCCAGATCCGCGCTACCTCTTTCTCACCAAAGAGATCGAAGAAGCGCTGAGCGGGCTGATGTATGGCGTCCAGAATCGCAAAGGCTTCATCACGCTTACCGGTGAAGTCGGCACGGGAAAAACTACACTAATAAATCGCCTTGTCGACTGGCTGCATCAACGGCGGGTAAGAACTGCGTTTCTATTCAATTCCCGGATGAATACGAATCAATTGTTCGATTTCATTCTGGCGGAGTTCGGTATTTCCTGCGAGTCTCAGACGAAGAGCCAGCAGTTGATGAAATTCAATCAATGGCTTCTCGATCGTTATCGCGCCGGTGAGACCACTGTGCTCATCGTGGACGAAGCTCAGAACCTGACCTACCCTGTGCTCGAAGAAATTCGGCTGTTGACCAACCTCGAGACATCCACGGAGAAGCTCCTGCAGATCGTATTGTCCGGACAGCAAGAGCTGGAAGAAAAGCTGAAGCTGCCACAATTGCGACAACTCCGCCAGCGCATCATGCTGCGCTGTAAGACCAGCCCTCTAACGAAAGAGCAGACCCATGACTACATCGCCGAACGGCTAAGGATTGCAGGAGCCAGCGGTGAACCGATCTTCGCCGCTAAAACCGTTGAAACGATCCATTTATATTCAATGGGCATTCCGCGCGTGATAAATCTGCTTTGCGAACACTCACTGATCAATGCGTACGTCGAACAGCAGCGGCCGATCTCACCGAAAATCGTCGAAGACGTCGCCCATGAATTTCAGCTCGACGAGGTCGAACCGGCTGCACCGGCAGGAAGCACACGGATCGACGCAGAAGTCTATAATTCGGAAGCGTTCATTCAGAATCTTGGTGAGGCGCTATCGCGATTCCGGGTGAGTCCCTCGATTACGACACCAACCCGCGGAAGGAAGTAAGAGTTCCGGCGTTTTGCCGCATCGTGTGTCAACCGGAAGTCCTGCTCTTCTTGCCGAAACCCAAGAGATATTTTTGCTCCTAGCGTCCGGTTCCCAAAATCCGCTCACCCTGACAACCAGACCCATCCCGCCGAAGGCGCAGCTGGTGCACCATCTAACGGCCGGACAATGAGAAATGTCTCCGCACCGAGGGTGCGGAGACAGACTCAATGGCAGAGGCTTGGCAGAATTAAACTGACTGCTGCTGGCTCCGTCGGAAGAGAAGAAACAGCGAGACGACCCCAATTAGCAAAAGAACGGAGGTGGCCGGCTCAGGCGTCTGGACGACGAACTCCTGGACTTGACCTGTATAGGCGAGTGCCCCTGTGTTGGTGATGATCACAAAGTTCGCTGGATTGATTTGGCCGTGATTAGCTGCGGCCAGAGCCAGCCACTGCGCCACCGTAGTGCCATCAGCGTTGGCGAAATTCGTCGGCTCTGCACCAGGTGTCATGAGGTCCCAGAGGGCATACTGCAGGCTGACGTAGTCCCCAGAATGAGAGGCGAATTGGGTTACGAGCCAAGCTGCCTCTTCATATAGAGTTTGAGGGTTCATGGTACCGAGATTGGGGTTGACGGAGCCATTCCCGTAACGTGTGTTCGAGAAATTGCTGGACGCCAGATTGGTCACGTTCGCATTCCAAACCTGGTTGATAGAAACTTCGTTGTTGATATCGACGCAAAACAAGGCCACGGTTTGAGCGCTGGACGTCTGGTAATTCATTATCCCGGTGTACGGGCTGACGTAGTACACCCCGTTATTTGCGCCATTCACACCCGTGAACTCCATTTTCGTCGTGCTGTCTGCTTGCGCCAGCGGCGTCATGATCATGAGTGCAGCTAGCAGCCACAAAGGTCTTGAGAGCTTCATCCAATTCTCCGTAGTTACACGTGTGCGTGCAGCGGGGACGCTGACGTTGTTGTGTGCAATTTTGCTACCAAATAACTTACTGTCATATGTTGTTGTAAATACAATAGTTAGCTATAAAACAGCGCATGTCGAACAGCAAAGTTTTTCCGAAAGTAGTCTTAGGTTTACAACCGCTCATGCGTTAAAGGTCCCCTTGAGAAATCGCCGGATCCGGCTCGACTGCAGGCCAAAGTCCGAAAGACAGCGGGCACTGGCTGTACTACACGCGGCGTCGATCATCCATCAGTAGAATCTCACCGCTTCCGAAATCGTGAACTTCCAGATGCAAGAGTCGCTAACGAATCTGGATGGCGCTGACCTTCGGTAGGTCGGCGGAACCCGAAGTAAATTGAATCGCGACCTGGCCGTTAGTCACGGTGACCGGGAAAGTCTTGTCGATGGCCGTGAGCGCAGCCCCGGCAGCGGCAATGATGTCAAAGTTCGTCAGCACAGGGGTGCCGTTGATCGCCACATTGAAGATGCGTTTGCCGGCGGAGGTCCAGTAGAACTCAGCGAACTTCAGAGTGACATTATAGCCGCCGTTCGGGACTGTAAATTGATAGGTGAAGTTACCGTAGCGCTCCGTCTGGTAGAGCTTGGGATCGGCCGTGTTCGCAATGTTGCTGGCTGTACTGGCGGTGTTCCCACCACTAAAGCCGGCATCCGCGTTCCAGACCTGTGCAAGAGTGTCCGTATAAGCCGCACCGCCGGAATGTACGAGGATCGGACTGAACGGCGGAAGGAGCGAGACGGTAGCGCTGGAAGCTTGCATGGGGTCTGCCACGCTGGCAGCAATGACGTGTACCGTTTGCGCGGTGGTGATAGACGCCGGTGCAGTGTAGAGACCCGCTGTCGGCCCGGAAGTGACAAGCGTTCCGACTTGCGGGCTGTAGGTCCAAGTCACGCCAAGGTTGGTGGTTCCATTAACCGTTGCTCCAAATTGCTGACTCTGCGAAGCACTCAGCGAAGCGCTCGCCGGGTTGATCTGAATGCCGACGCCGGAAGCCGTCTTGATGGCGATAGCGTTCACCATTGGGTTATCGACAGAGCCCGCGCTGAATTGGATGGTGATCGAACTGCCCGTTACGGTAACAGGGAACGACTCATCGACGGCGGTGAGAGGCGCGCCTGCATTGGCCACGATATCAAAGTTCGTCAGGACTTGCGTTCCGTTGATTGAGGCGTTGAAGAGCCGCTTACCTGCGGAAGTAAAGTAAGTCTCGGCAAACTTGAGGATCACCGAGTAGTTTCCAGGAGGCACGCTGAACTGATAGCTGAAGACGCCGTGGCGATTGGTCTGGTAAAGAGCGGGATCGGGGGTGTTGGCGATGGCTTTCGTTGTGGATGAAACCGCTCCGCCTGCAAAGCCTGTGTCCGCACTCCAGTTGTTCCCCAGGGAATCCGTGTAGGCGCCGCCACCGGAGTGGACAAAGATGGGAGTAAAAACGCCCACGGGCGGCAAAAGATTGACAGTGGCAGCCGCCGACTTGGTGCTGTCCGCCTGGCTGGTAGCGATCACAGAAACAGTTTGAGCCGTCGTTACGGAAGCCGGGGCAGTATATAAGCCATTGGCCGTTAGCGTGCCGACTTGAGGACTGTAGGTCCAAATGACAGCCGAGTTGGTATTTCCCGTCACGTTGGCCGTGAATTGCTGCTGTTGAGACGCATACAGGCTGGCCGTGGTCGGGCTGACCTGAACGAGCACTCCGGAGTAATTAGTGATCCCAATAGCGCTGACCTTGGGCAAATCGGCCGAGCCGGAACTGAATTGAATCGTGATGGTGCCCGTGGAGGTCGCCGTTGTAAAAGTCTTGTCGATCGCCGTGAACGATGCGCCTGCAGCGGCGAAAATGTCAAAATTGCTCAGTACAGGGGTGCCGTTGATCGCCACATTGAAGATGCGTTTCCCTGCAGAAGTCCAGTAGATCTCGGCGAATTTCAGAGTGATACTGTAGGAGCCGTTGGGGACGGTGAATTGATAAGTGAAGTTGCCGTATCGCTCCGTCTGGTAGAGTGTTGGATCCGAAGTATTCGCGATGGCATGCGTGGTCGACGACGTATTGCCACCTGTGAAATTCTTATCGGCGCTCCAAACTTGTGCCAGGCTATCTGTATAAGCCGCCCCACCAGAGTGGACAAGGATCGGCACGAATGGAGTGGTTGCACCGTTCAAGAGTCCATAAACGTCCAACTCGCCCGGAATGGTGGTCGAAGAAGTGGTGCCCCCAGTATTGTTCCCACGCGTGCCGACGTAGACCTTGCCATTCGCCACGGTTGGCACGGTGAATTTGACGGCGTTTCCGGCAGTATTGCCGGTTCCCAGCGTGCTGTTCCACAATTCAGTGGCAAGGTTTGTGCCGTCATAGGCGTGCAGCACTGCAGCGCCACAGCCGCTGGACTGGCTCGTACAGTATTTTTGATTATCTAAAGCCCAGACGATCCCATTCGTAGAACCGGAGGAAGAAACCGAAGGCGTACTTCCAAATCCATACGTCGCAGAGGATTGGGAGACGTTCGGCGTATTAAACTTGCCGGTGGACGTATTAAAGCTAAAGGCCTGAAGCTTACCGCTCAAGCCCGCCATGTAAAAGGTGTTGTTCCAGAAAGCGCCGGTGGAAAGAATTGGATTGCCAAAGTTAAACCGTTGCGAAGCGTTAGCGTCCCCCAGCCCCCCCATCGCGTCTCGATTTAGCAAGTAAAGATAGCCATCTTTGCCGCCACCGATCACGAGATGTGGAACGGGACCTGAGAGCTGGTCCACCAGAATGGCTGCCCCACCAGCACCGAAATCCTGGTCATTGGCATTGAGAGAGGCCTGGCTAGACGGAGTGAAATATTGCGACACGGAAAGGCCCCCGGTGAGCTTGAGGAAAGAGTCGCCATAGTCATTGGTCGGACCCGATGTGTTCGTCGCGTCGAAGGTCCCATTGCCTGTGGTGAGATACAAATTGTTGCTCGAATCCGCCGCCGGCGCTCCTCCGCTCATCCAGATGCCGCCGTAATGAACGTTTGGGGTGACGTTCAAGACGCCCGCTTGCGTCAGGTTGGACGCGTTGTAGCCCATAACCCAGCCGTAGTACGGGGCATTATCTTCATGCGAAGCCCAGGCGATATACACAATCCCGTTGACCAGAGCAAGCCCAGGGCGCTGGTTCTGTTGGCGCGGGTTAAATGTAACGGTAGTTCCGCCATCACCTGTTCCCGGATAGGTGCCGGCAATAGTCACCGGACTCCCTGATTTTTCATTGCCCGTAGTGAGGTCGATGGCGTGCAGTCGCTGGTAAAAAGTTGGGCCGGATGCGATGACCGATTTGGAGACAACGTAGAGAGTATTCGTGGAAGGATCAATGACGGGCGTGCCAGTGACCCCGACTTCGGGCGTGATATCACCGAAGCCGGCGCCAACCAAGTTGCCGGTTGTACCGGAAGGCACTGAAGTTTCCGAACTGGTGCCGCCGTGTGCGGTATCAATAAGGTTTGCCTGCCACAACGGTGTGCAAGGGGTGGTATTGACGTCCGCGTCGAAGGCGTACAGGCTCTCGTGTTGTGTTGCAACGAACACCACATTGCGTTTTACGCCGCCGGCAATTAGATTGGCCACCCACAACGGCTGCGCATAAATGGC
>DATMMY010000027.1:0-5886 GCA_035569515.1 Candidatus Solibacter sp.
CAAAAAGATCTTTGCCGGACGATCTCCGAGCCTCCCTCGAAAATGGCGCACGGGGAATGGTGGTGGACCACGCTGGATATGGTGCAGGTCAGACCTTGAGTGTTGCGTCCCCGCGCGTTATTTGAAGTCAAAGCATCTCGCATTAGCCCGGATTATTCATGAAAATATACGGGAAAAAATAACTCGTCATCCCGACGGTCTACTCGCGCGCCAGCGCGGGTAGAACGGAGGGACCTTGCGTTTTGTCACTATGGCGTTTTACGAAATGGTGTAACCGCAGGAAGACCCAATTTCAAAAAAGCACGGACTTCCGAAAAATAGCCGCTACGCCGCTACATTTGCTCGTTTTTTCCGAGAAACTATAGAAAATTGCACCCCAACCCGGCACCTTTGAACAGATGCGTTGAAAACATTGGGGTTATGGGGGACGAACTGCTTTTTGTAACACCTCAAGCCCGGATTTGTAAGACCTTGAACAGCATTTGTAAGACCTTGAGCACGGTTTGTAAGACCTTGAAGGCCGTTTGTAAGACCTTGAGACCAGCTTGTAAGACCTTGAATTGAACCCTCGCTTTGCTCACCCTTCGCAAAAAAATGCGAAGGATGGCACCTGACTTGTGGACGCGCCCGACCGCGGATTCGTAAGTTCCCAAAGAATTTACCCCCAAATGCAGGACTTGAAATTCGCTCCCCATTTCGAACTGAGACCTTGAGACAAACCGCATTTTTGTTGGCTCGGAAGCACCGTGGGGCAATTCCTCGGGTGAGACAGTCAGGAATTGAGACACTCGCTTCTCCCACCTTTCGACAAAAAAACACGAAGGATGGGACACCTGTACGCTTAGGTACGGCTGCCTGCGGATTCGTATTCCCTCGGTCTGGCTGGACACACGAAGACTAACCCGGAGAAAGAGACCACGAATTTTAACGTCCTCGCGGATGACACGGATTGTCGAGAGACCCTTCCCCTTCGACAAACTCAGGGTTAGGGTTTCGCCTGCCGGCTCCACCCCTTCGACAAACTCAGGGTCACGCCGGCAAAACGGCTCAATTTAACATCCTCGCGGATGATCGAGAGATCCTTCGCTGCCGCTCAGGATTTCGGCAGGAGGCTCCCGCTGCCGCTCACGCCTCCTAAACGCTTCAATTTGATTATATAGATACTACTAAGGCGGCGGCAGAGAGAATTTACCCCTAAATGTTTGGGAGCGGACCAACTTATCACCTAAAGGCAGGGGCTTCCACCAAAGGCAGCCACACTATTTCCCAAACTGCTTACATAGTTGACAAGCTCTGAACGCGAACGTACGCTTCCAGCAATTATTGTCGCGCCAAGTTCAAGTCATAGTTCGACCAAAGCACCCATTTGCCCGCTGAATTCTCGGAGGTTCGATGCGCATCCCGCTATCGTGGTTTCTTTTCTTCGCAATTTTTCCTATCACAGCACTGAACGCAAACGGCCAGCAATGGACGCCAATTGGCGATGTCTCGCAGGTCTCGCGGATTCCAGGCGGTGTAGAAGTTAAGGCAGGTCAGGCCAGCTTCAGAGTCACAGCCATAGGTGATTCGGTCATGCGTGTCCGGGCGGCGCGTGACGGCACATTTGGCGCGGACGCTTCCTGGGCGGTGACCGGTCAAACTCCTGGGAGTACGGCCCCAAAGATTACGGAGACTCCTTCCGCTGTTGACGTAGAAATTCCGGCAGGCCACGTTCGCATTGAGAAGAAACCCCTACGCCTCATTTTTCTGGACACAAATGGACAAATCATCAGCGAAGATGACGACCGGTTGCCCATGTCATTCAGCGGCGATGCATTCCGCGTGACCAGGAAAATGCCTGAAGAGGAGATGTATTCGGGCCTGGGCGACAAAACGACACTGAATCTCCGCAACCACGCTTTCACCATGTGGAATACCGATGCCTTTGCCTGGCAGGAGTCCACCGATCCGCTCTACAAGAGCATCCCGTTCTTTATCGCGCTGCGCAAAGGGAAGGCGTACGGAACCTTTCTGGACAACACGTGGCGAACGTATTTTGATTTCGGCAAAGCTTCGCGCGATCGTTACTCCTTTGGGGCCGATGGCGGAGAGCTCAATTACTATTTTTTCTTCGGCCCCGACCCTAAAAAGGTCTTGACCTCTTTTGCGGAGCTGACCGGGAAACCGCCTCTGCCGCCATTGTGGACACTAGGGTATCAGCAGAGCCGCTATAGCTATTATCCGGAACCTACGGTCCGTGCGTTGGCGCAGATGTTCCGGCAGAAAAAAATTCCAGCCGACGTGATCTACCTGGACATTGACTATCAGGAAGCCTATCGCCCCTTCACCATCAACCGCCAATATTTCCCGACTTTTGAAAAGATGATTCAGGACCTGCGCAACGATGGGTTCAGCACGGTCGTCATCACTGACCTTCACATCGCCAAGGTCCCCGGCTACAAGCCTTATGACGAGGGGCTCGCGGCAGACCACTTCGTGAAGAATCCCGACGGAACTACGTACGTCGGCAGAGTCTGGCCGGGCGACAGCGTGTTTCCTGATTTCACTCTTTCTTCCGCGCGTCAGTGGTGGGGCACGCTCTACAAGGACTTTGCGAGCATTGGGATCCGCGGTTTCTGGAATGACATGAACGAGCCCGCAATCTTTGACCGCGACGACAAAACCATGCCGCTGGCCACAGAGCACCGCTTGGACGATGGCAACAGAGTTGATCACCGTGCTGTACATAACGTCTTTGGCATGCTGAATTCGCGGGCCACCTATGAAGGACTGCTGAAGCTCCAACTCAACGAACGTCCATTCGTGTTGACACGGGCCACTTACGCCGGCGGGCAGCGCTACGCCGCGACTTGGACCGGCGACAATTCAAGCACGTGGAACCACCTACGCATGGCCGTGCCAACCCTTCTCAATCTGGGTATTTCCGGAAGTCCCCTGGCTGGGACCGATGTTGGCGGATTCAATGGCAACCCTACGCCCGAGTTGCTTACCCGCTGGACGGCTTTGGCGGCCTTCACTCCCATCTTTAGGAACCATGCAATCAAGGGAAGCGCGAACCGCGAGCCCTGGGTTGATGGACCGGAACATGAGCAGTGGAGGAAAGAGTTGATTGAGCAGCGGTACAGGATGCTTCCTTATATATACACCCTCGCGGAAGAAGCGTCGCGCACCGGTCTTCCCATGATGCGTCCGCTCTTTCTGGAGTTCCCACAAGAAGAATGGCTCAGCGGAAACCAGGATGAGTTTCTTTTAGGGCCGTATCTGCTGGTTGCGCCGAAGGTGTGGGAGATGGCCCTGTCTTATGATGTCCGGCTCCCTTCAGGAGAGTGGTATGACTATTGGACGGGCGAGAAGGTGACAGGAGGGCCGGCCCACGCGCGGCCAGCCGGCACTCCCGCTAGCAAGCCCAACGAATTGCCGGTCTACGTACGGGCGGGAGCGATCATTCCGCACCAACCGGTCATTCAGCACACGCAGGAGACGCCGCAGGGGCCGCTGGAGCTGCGGGTGTTTCCTGGCCCCAATTGTTTCGGGTCAATGTATCTGGACGATGGCCACACCTTCAACCACCAGCGGGGGGAATTCTTGCGCGAAGGTTTCACCTGCGCGCAGGCCGGCCACTCGCTTACAGTGCAGACAGGTGCGGCACAGGGAAGCTACAAACCGTGGTTCCGTGAAGTTCAATTCACTGTATACGGTATCGCCTCCGCTCCCCTCAAGGTGATCATTGACGGCGCTCCAGTTCAGAACTTTCACTACGACCACGCACAAGGGGTCGTGACGGCGGTTGCGCCGCATCGTCTCTCTGGTTCTAAGATCGAGATCCAATACTGAAGCGGAATGAGACAATATCCGCATGATATGAAGTACGGCGACCATGAGATAGCGGTGAAGTGCAAATGCTATAGATTCATTGCAATGCGCCTACGCCGTACTCCACCTGGCGACTCACATCGCGGCTCTGTCTGGGCCAACCTTAATCACGACTTATGAGCTGACCTTGAGATAGAAGCAAAGCAATATCGAAATTACATTTTAATGAGCAAATCGAATGAGTTCCAAAAATGCCATAATTTCCAAAAACTAGCCGCTACGCTGCTACATTTCTCCTTCGCTTTTCCCCAGAAATTATTTGTAGATAGTTACTCCGCAAATGTGAAACGCAGGGGCAGTCGGGCCGGCAAACATCTTACCGAGGCTCCATCACCTGACCGAGAATTTATAAATAGTCGTTGAACTATAACGTTCTCCCGGCCTGAGGACTGCGGAAGGGAACTCAGGATGATTGGGAGAATCGGGGAAGTGCTGGGTCTCCAGACAGAAACCATCACGCCGATTGTACGTGTGGCCTGCTTTCCCGCGAGCGGTCCCGTCGAGGAAGTTGCCGCTGTAAAACTGAATTCCCGGTTCAGTGGTTAAGACTTCAAGTACGCGCCCGCTTTCGGGTTCATAGACCTCTGCTGCAAGAGAGATGTTGCTTTTGCCGCCGTGGTTGAACACCCAATTGTGGTCATAGCCTTTACCGAAAAGCAGTTGCCGGTCTGTTTCCCCATCTGTTCCATGGATACGGGCGCCTATCGCTGTCGCCTGCCTGAAGTCGAACGGTGTGCCTTGAACGCCGCGCAGCTCTCCCGTTGGTATGAGGGTGGCATCAACAGGCGTGAAGCGGTCGGCATGCAAAATAAGTTCATGACTCAGGATGTCTCTTGCGCCTTGGCCGGCGAGGTTGAAATAAGCATGGTTGGTGAGATTGATCACCGTCTCCTGGTCGGTGGTTGCCGTGTAGTCGATTCTCAGTTCATCGTGCCCGGTCAGCGTGTAGATGACCTGGACCGCGAGGTTTCCGGGATAGCCTTCTTCGCCATCTTTGCTCAAGTAATTGAGCCGCAGAGCGGACGTCTTATGATTGGAAACATGTTCAGTGTTCCACACCACCTTATTGAAGCCGTGAACGCCTCCGTGGAGATGGTTTTTGCCGTTGTTCTGGGCGACCGTATAGGTCATGCCATCTAAGCTGAATCGCCCGCCGGCAATGCGATTGGCATAACGGCCGATGGTTGCTCCGAAATATGCCTTGTCGTCAACGTAGCCATGGAGGCAGTCGTATCCCAGAACGACGTCAGCGAACCTGCCGTTCCGGTCGGGGACGTGAAGGGAGACCAGGGTTGCACCGTAATTTGAGATCCCGGCCTCCACGCCGTTTTGGTTGGTCAGGATGTACAGGTGGATTCGACTGCCATCTGCGATCTGGCCAAATTCTTTTTTGTTTATTTTCTGCATTCGGCTGGCCGCTTTCGCCTTGTGCCACGGCACGGCCAGCAGCAGGCGGCACTTGTCCGGTGGCAATCCAACTTAAAGCGAGTGGCAGCGCACACACCAATCTTCCAAAGTGTCTGGCGGTTGCTGGCTGTCTCACGCGGATGCAAGTATAGTGAAAACGGCAACAAGGTAGAAAGGTCTTTCCAACCGTAGCGTTCAGGGTCGGGAGCAATTGCCACGGCTGATTCTCCTGCGTTTGTCCCCATGAAGTAATGCATCCGTCCGGGTTTTGGTACGTGAAAGTTGGTGCTGGAAATGGGAAAAGCTGAAATATGAACTAAATCGACGTAGGCGTGATCGTGAAAGCGTGATCGCGAAAGCTGTTGCAATCTCACTCTACTCTGTTTAGCATAGCTGCGAGCTATGCCAGATCAGATCACGCTAAAGAGGGTGCTTTCGCTTCGAGAAGCACTCGAATCGTTGGGAGCCAATGTGATTGTGCAGCAACAGAGGCTTGACGCTGATTATCTGGACGACACCCGCGAGTTCCAGCAGTTCTGGCAATGGGCGCGGAGCGCCGGATACGGAGAACTGGCGCAACAGTTTCTCCCTGCGGCGCAGGTGGTC
>DATMMY010000028.1:0-11844 GCA_035569515.1 Candidatus Solibacter sp.
CCCACGCCCAAGGCAATGGTCAGAGCGGCGGTTAGCGTAAAGACTGGATTCTTCCAGAGGACCCTTGCTGCGAATGCCAGATCGCGTAAAGCCATCCTTCTACCTCATTCGGGAGCAGCTATTGAATCACAGGATACCACCTGCTTTGCATTGAGATACGCTCGCCACAAGAAGCAGAAATCCGCGCTCATCCGCGTAAATCCGCGGTAAAGTGCAGTAAAACTTGGTGCAATTAGCGCGCCGCTCCGCTGAGAACCGCTTCTTCGGTTTTCGCCGGTTTGGGTCCCTTCCTGATCAGGTCTGCCGCTTTTTCGGCGATCATGATGGTGGGCGCATTGGTATTGCCGCCGGGGACTGTGGGCATAACGGATGCATCGATCACGCGCAGCCCCTCCACGCCATGCACGCGTAGTTCGGAATCGACCACTGCGTTCGCGTCTTTGTTGGAGCCCATCTTGCAGGTGCCGACCGGATGGTACAGGGTCTCGCTCATTTTGCAGACGTGAGCTCGCAATTCCTGATCGCTCAGAACGTCATCGCCGGGATGAGTTTCACGGCCACGGTATTTGGCAAAGGCCTTGGAATGGGTAATCATGCGGGTTATCTTGATGCCTTCCACCATCACATCCAGGTCGTAGGGATCGGAAAAGTAATTGGCAAAGATGCGCGGTGCGTCCACGGGACTGCCGGAGCGCAGCGCGATGCGGCCAATACTCCTGGGACGAACCAGCGTTGGCCCCGATGTGAAGCCGTGCTCTTTGATGGGCGTGAGCCCATGGTTGATGAAGAAGGCCGGGCCAAAGTGGAATTGAACATCGGGCGTGGCGCCCGCGAGAGATGTCCTGATAAATCCGCCGCCTTCACCCACGTTGGAAGTAAGCGGACCTTGCTTAAAGAGAAGATAGCGGAGCACGTTGGCCAGGGTCTCGGCCGAAGCCAGGCTCACCGGCTGAGTACATTCATAGGCCACGGGAGTTGCCGGGTGGTCCTGCAGGTTCTCTCCCACGCCAGGAAGGTTGCATACCACCGGTATATCAAATTGCCGAAGTTGATCGGCGGAGCCAATGCCGGAGAGCATCAACAACTGGGGTGAACCAATGGCCCCGGCGGAGAGAATCACCTCGCGGTCCGCTTGGGCTTCAACGGGCTTGCCCTCGTCCATGAAACTAACACCCTGGGCCCGCTTTCCGTCGAAAAGGATTCGGCAGACATGCAGGCCGGTCCGCACCGTGAGGTTGGGACGAGACATCGCTGGATGCAAATAAGCAACGGCTGCGCTGCACCGCTTGCCTCCTTTTTGCGTGACCTGGTAAAGACCGAATCCTTCCTGGGAGGCTCCGTTGAAATCCTGATTGCGGGAAAAGCCGGCTTCCTGCGCTGCTTCAATAAAGGTCTCGGCCAGCGGATTGGGGCAGCGAGGATCGCTCACATTCAGCGGGCCACCAACGCCATGGTATTCGGAGGGTCCGCGCTCCTGGTTTTCGGCTTTCTTGAAATACGGCAAAACGTCAGAGAATCCCCAGCCAGGGTTCCCCAGATCGCGCCACTGATCGTAATCTTTGTGATTGCCACGGATATAGATCATGGCATTGATGGAGCTGCTTCCGCCGAGCACTTTGCCTCGCGGCCAGTAGAGCTTCCGGTCCGACATGTAGGGTTCCGGCTCGGTATGGAAATTCCAATCGCAGGGTGTCTGGAATAACTTGCCAAAGGCGATTGGCATATGGATGTCCTTCGGGGTATCGGGGCCTCCAGCTTCCAACAGCAGGACTTTGACTGCGGGATCTTCCGTAAGACGATTTGCCAGGACACACCCGGCTGAACCGGCGCCAATGATGATGTAATCGTACCTTTCCATGGCAGGCCTCCTAGTGGCTGTCTCTTTTTACGCCCAACCGCCAAACTGAAGCGAACCAAGTATACGTATTACTCTCGTGCGGGAAAACCCATTTTCGTAGGACATTGAAGCAGTGCCGCAGGCACGTCAGAGAGTAGACCCGCACAGCCTGCTCTCGAGCGTAGCGAAGGGTAAGTGCGGGGTGGGGTAATTGCGATTCCCGAGTCGCCAAAGGCGACGACACATGCCTGGACAATCATTCCATTCGCGGGATCTCTCAACGTACTGGGCTACTCTCATCCATCCCCTGCCGGGGACTGGTTCCTCGACAGCTGCAGGTCGACAGCTCCGATTTTCATCCTCTTTCGGTGGGCCGTAGACCCATGTAACACCCGAGGGCAGGCTGTGCGGGCTTTGGGTTTCCTTGTCCGTAGGTGAGGCGCCGGGAAATTACCGGCGCGCCCCCACGGCCTTAAACAGCATATCTGTGGCTTTGCTGCCGGTTTCCTGCTTCCATTTCAGAAAGAGTACTGCGTAGGAGTCGGTAATGTATTGATCCGGGGTGATTTCCAGGAGGCGAGCCACGGCGTCGATCCACCTGGCCGGCCCTTCGATTTCCCCAAAATTGCCGATTGGGGTTTCATCCACTACCACGTGTCCCTTGGCATCGGCCCATTCGGTACGGAACTTTTCATAGCGAAAGCTCGGGGCAAAGCCTGTTGCTTCCAGAATTCCGGCCATGGACTGGCCGTCTTCAACCCGGGTTTCGATCTCTTTGCGGGACTTATGGCGTCCGGCCTTGCCCTTGGCCTTGAAAGTGACCGTCCAGCGGTCTCCGTAAGCTCGAAGCCGGAGGATTTCGCCTTTTTGGCGAAGAGGATACCCTGGCAGGTCATATAAGGTGTTGGTTTCGGGGGTCCGTTTGGTGATCAGATGAAACCCTGCGGCCCGCAACTTGCTATTAAGGGCTTTGAGGTCCTCTATTTTGAACTTGATTTCGACTTCAAGAGCCATGCCAAGCCCAGTCTAGCAGGGAAGTCGCCCCTAACCAGTCCCTGGGCAACCCGGTTACCGGCAGTGTAGGTTTTTCACTGAGCACGTAAGTTTTGTCTCTGAACCTGCAACTGTCAGGCAAACCCGGTGCATCGAAACAGGGGCGTGTTAAGGTGATTGTGCCAGCTCTGGAGTGCAATTATCTACCACAGCCGTGGCAAAAAAGCAACAGTTTTGTTCGGCCAGCAATAAATGAAGTTGCCGTTTTGCCCTTCAAATACATACAATTACAGAGAACGTTGCACGAAACTCGTAACTTGTATGGAGAAGAAGGAAGTGTCAATGAACCGAGTACTGTCCATTCTGATGGCGACCTTAATCCTGGGAGCCAGCGTGGGGGCGACTCCAGTTCCAGACCACACTAGGTCCACAACGAAAGTAACGACTAAAGTAACGTCCAAAGTAACTCCCAAGATTTCTAAACCTACCCGCACCGCCTGCCAGGTTGGGAATGCCTCCTGGTACGGTAAGAGCTTCCACGGAAGGGCAACGGCCAGCGGCGAAGATTTTGACATGTTCGAGCTCACCGCCGCGCACCGCGAACTGCGGTTGGGGAGCCTTGTCAGGGTCACCAACCTCCACAACGGCAAATCGGTGGTCGTGCGGGTCAATGACCGGGGTCCATTTGTGAAAGGCCGGATACTCGATCTTAGCTACGGGGCAGCCCGGATGCTGGATTTCCATCGTGGGGTAGAGCGGGTCCGGCTGGACCTGGTTGTGCCGGAGACCGTGGCTTCCGCCAAGGAAAGCGCCGCCGGCTCGGAATAGGTCAAATTCTCTGACTGAACCGGGTCGCATTTAACTCTATAATCAAAGCGATGCCTATAGCTGCTGCGCAAGATATGCGGGAGCGCCTGATTGTCGCCTTGGACGTTCCCAACGCCAAGGCGGCCCAGGATTTGATGGGGCGCATAGGGGATTCGGCCGTCTTTTATAAGGTTGGCCTGCAGCTCTTTACTGCGGAAGGCCCCGGCTTTGTGGCCGAGCTTGCCCGTTCGGGGCGCAAGGTGTTCCTGGATCTGAAACTTCACGATATTCCCAACACCGTTGCCCATGCCGTCCAGTCGGTCAGAGGATTGGGGGCAAGCATGTTGACGGTGCATGCCAGTGGCGGCGCCGAGATGCTGAAAGCCGCAGTCGAGGCGGCAGGCCCCCAACTTGGTGTCTTGGCCGTGACAGTCTTAACCAGCTTGAGCGACCAGCGACTTCGGGAAATTGGCGTTGCTGGACGAACCACAGACCAGGTCTTGCTCCTGGCGGCACTGGCCCAGACCACCGGCTGCCGAGGGGTGGTTGCCTCTCCGCAGGAGGTATCTCAGTTGAGGCAGGCATTAGGGAATGGACTGGCCATCGTAAGCCCGGGAATCCGGCCTTCAGGGGCAGACAAGAACGATCAACAAAGGATTGCCACTCCCAGAGAGGCCATCCGGGCAGGCGCCAGTCACCTGGTTGTGGGCCGGCCGATCAGCGACGCGAATGATCCCGCTCAGGCGGTTGAGGCAATTCTTGCCGAAATGATCGAATAAGCCCCGACGCCGTCACATCCTCAGAAGAGCGTTCCGCCAATGCCCGGCAATTCCATCACAGAGAGTGCAAGAATTCTGTTCTCAGGCGTTCCTTGACTAGGCAAGTCTAACCAGCCGGCGACACTGCTTCAAGTTTCTGCTTACACTACGGGAGCCGGAGTACTACAATTTCAGAAGAGAGGTGTTTCCTATGGGCCGGTTCATCGCTATTCTAATCGCTGCAGCACTTGTGACCGGAGCAAGCGCTCAAGACCGTATTCAATCAAATAGTGCCCAGACCACGGCTGAGAGCGGCTCTGGCCAGAACTCGGATTCAAACAGACAAGTCACGGTACCGGCGGGCACCACGGTGTTGCTCCATTTGAAGAGTCCCCTTGATACCCACAGCGCACGTGTGGGTGACGGCGTCTATTGCGAGACCAGCTTTCCTGTGACCATCGCGAACTTCATGGCGATTCCGGCCGGAACTTACGTCAAAGGGCGCATTACGCGGGTCGAGCGGTCTGGAAGAATTAAAGGCAGGGCGGAACTCCAGGTACATTTCACCACGATGATCTTCCCAAGTGGCTACACGGTGGATCTGCCGGGCGCGCTCCAAAATACTCCGGGCGCTGAAAACAGTAGCATAGCCGACAACGAAGGCACGGTGAAAGCCAACGGACAGAAAGGGAAAGACGCCGCGACAGTGGCCAAGACCGGAGGAGCCGGTGCAGCCGTTGGGGGCTTAGCCACAGGAACTCTTAAGGGAGCAAGCATCGGTGGCGGCATTGGTGCAGGGATTGGCCTGATTGGAGTATTAGTGAGTCGAGGCCAGGAAGTGCGGCTGCCGACAGGTACGTCATTGGAAATGGTGCTTCAGCGTCCTTTGACTGTGGACGTCAGTCAAGATACCAGGACCAATTTAAGACCTCGTGTGAATCAGAATTCTTCCATGCATGTCCGATAAGCTCTGAGAGAAGAAGACCAGGACATAAGCTGACTACTGTGGATTGCGAAGACGAATTTCTTGTTCGGCTTTTCTTATTTATGGCTGTTTCCAGTAATCATATTATGTTAATAAATTAAAACTACACTTCTTCGTTCTATTTCAAGGAGTGTCTCTAAGACTCCCGTAATCAGTAGACCACCCTCCCTTCAGTCTATGAAATTTAGAATATTCCGCCTTGTTTTGACTGTAATCTATTGAAAATAAACATACTTCCTCGTGGAATACCGAATGCAAAGAGGTATCTTAGCTGGTTCAATATTTAACGTAGCGTCTGGCTGATGTCCGAAGCGACTTTTGACGCTGACTTTATTCACCAAATCTTGTTGTTCTGTTTCTTAGGAGGGAGTTAGATGACTAAGAAGGTGTCCTTTCCCCTATGGATGCTGCTGCTACTGATGGGCATGTTCACCGTGGCGGCTTTCGCCCAAACTACTTCCAGTATCAAAGGTACTGTCACAGATCAAACCGGCGCGGCCGTCGTTGGCGCCAAGGTAACGATCAAGAACACCGCATTGGGCATTGAACGGAACGCCCAAACCAATTCCGGCGGTGACTATGAAGTTCCTGCCCTGCCGCCTGGGACCTATAGTGTTGAAATCCAGATGACCGGCTTCCAACCCCAGCAGGCCAACAGTCTTGTCCTGGCTGTGAGCCAGAACTCTGTCCAGAACTTCAGTCTTAAGGTTGCGAATTCCACTGAGGTAGTCACGGTAGAAGCCTCCGCTCCCATCATTGAAGCTACGACCATGACGGTCGGCCAAACGATTGATCAGCGCACCGTGCAGGAAATTCCACTCAATGGACGCCATTTTGTGGACTTGGGCCTGCTGATTCCTGGTTCGGTCACCCCGCCTCAGAACGGTTTCCTTACGGCGCCTCTGCGTGGCCAGGGCTCATTTGCCTTCAACACGGCAGGCAATCGCGAAGACACCGTCAACTTCATGGTGAACGGCATCAACCTGAACGACATGGTGCAAAACCAGATTACCTTCCAGCCCTCGATCAACACGGTCTCTGAGTTCAAAGTTGATAACTCGACTTATAGCGCCGAATACGGCCGTAACTCCGGCGCGATCGTGAATATCGCCACCCGTTCAGGCACCAATGCCTATCACGGTGAGTTGTTTGAGTTCCTGCGCAACAATGCTCTGGATGCGAGAAACTTCTTCAATACTAGGTTCAACACAGATCCGGTTACGGGCGCCCAGACGCCTAATCAGCAGGCCAGCTTCAAGCGCAATCAATTTGGCGCAAACTTCGGCGGGCCAATCATCAAGGACAAGACTTTCTTCTTCTTAAGTTATGAAGGGCTTCGCCAGCGCCAGGGAATTGTCATCAACACTCCAGTACTGTCTGACACTCAGCGCCAGCAAGTAGTTGCCGGCGGCAATCCTACGAGCATAAAACTGCTGCAATTAATTCCCTCGGCCAATTCGGGCGCCAATTTCGTGGGCTCGGCCACCGCTCCCGTGGACATTGACCAGGGAACGGCTGATTTCAGCCACAACCTGAGCGCTAATGTGAGGCTACACGGTTATTATGCGGGACAGCACGACTTGCGCCAGGAGCCCACCTTGCAAGGAAACAGCGTTCCGGGCTTCGGTGACACTCGCGAGTCCAAACGCCAGATCGCCACATTCAGCGTTGATCAAACGATCTCGGCAAATCTGGTCAATGAAGTTCGCGTGGGCTTCAATCGCATCCACATCACCTTCACTCCTAACGCCAAGCAGGACCCCGCCAGCTTTGGCATCAACGACGGACTTAGCGGACCTGTGGGCTTGCCGCAGATTTCCATCGGCGGAACTGGCGTCAACTTCGGGGGGCCGGGTGGATTCCCTCAGGGCCGTGGCGATACTACTGCTGTCCTGTCCGATACTCTCAATTACCTATACGGCAAGCACTCGTTTAAGTTCGGCGGGGAGTTCCGGCGCTTCTACAACAATAATTTCAACGGTGACGTTGGAACGCTCGGATTCCTCAACGTGACCCAGTTTATTAACGGCACTCCCAATGCTTTTGCCATCAACCCCGGCAACAACCCCAGCCGCATTGGCACCGGAGAATTAGGCTTCTTCGCCCAGGATAGCTGGAAGCTATTTCCCAGATTTACCCTGGAACTCGGTCTGCGCTATGACTGGAACCAGACGCCAACCGAGGCGTTGAACCGTTTTGCCAACTTCATTGCGGCGACCGATTCCCTGGTCAGGACAAATTCACCCTACAAACAGAACAACCTGAATTTCCAACCTCGGCTTGGTTTTGCCTGGGACCTGTTTGGGAGCGGCAAGACTGTGGTCCGCGCGGGATATGCTTTGATGACGGACCAGCCCATCACGAACCTGGTAACTCCCCTGACGAATAATCCGCCGCTGGGCAATCCCCAGAACTTTAGCGGTGGCACCACCAGCACCACTACTTACGGAAATCCTTTTAAGAATGCTAGCTTGTCGCCAACCGTGGTGGATCCGAACTTCAAGAACTCGTATATCCAGTCGTATAACTTCAACATTCAGCAGCAGCTGGCCAGCAAGTGGAGCGTGATGGTTGGATACTTCGGTTCAGTGGGACGGGACTTGCGGACGCGCGAGAACCTGAACCAGTTGGTAAATGGCGCGCGTCCATTTCCCACTCTGTCACCCACCAGTCCGGTTCTCCCAGGTGCGGCTATCGGTAACATTTCCGCAAACGTGAGCAACGGCAACTCCAGCTATAACGCTTTGTGGATCACCTCCAACCTGAGCTCCTGGCATGGACTGCAGTTCAATGCTTCTTACACCTACTCGAAATCGTTGGACTACACTTCACAAAGCGGCCAGGGCATCGTGCTTCAGAACAGCTTAAATCCGGCGGGCGACAAAGGCCTCTCCGATTACGACGCTCGCAACCGTTTTTCCACGAACTTTATTTATTCAGTCCCGTCGTTCCGTCACAATCGCGTGTTTGACGGGTGGCAATTGGGAAGCATCTTCCAGGTGCAAAGCGGCAACCCCGTGAACCTGGTGGATACCAACATTACCGGGCTCACCGGTGTAGGAACGCTCCGTCCGGATCAAATCGGGGCGATCCAGATTGTCAAGCAGACGGTACCGGGAGGCATTCAATGGTTTGCCCCCTCACTTTGCGATCCGACGAAAACTACGAATGCACCCAGTTGCACCGGAGCCACATTTGCCCTGCCCACAGCAGGTGGTTTGCATTTCGGAAACTTTGGACGCAATGTCATCATCGGGCCGGGATTTAACAACGTAGATTTCTCTATCATCAAGAGGACGAAAATCACCGAAAGGTTCAGCAACGAGTTTCGTATTGAAGCCTTTGACGTGTTCAATCATCCGAACTTTGGCCAGCCCGGACGCGGAGCGCAACTGATTCTCAAGAATGCGTCACTGCCGCAAAGCCCAACGAATCCGCTGATTGTGAACCCGACCTTCGGCCTGATCAGCAGCACGCGCTTCCAGCCCGGTGATTCCGGCTCGGCGCGGCAATTGCAGTTTGCGATTAAGCTGCTGTTCTAGCTTATAAACCAACTGGAAAGACTTAAAACGCACCGGCGTGACCGGTGCGTTTTTTTCTTTGCCGTTTCGTGATCATGTGACGCTCAGGGGCCGTAATCTTGCTTGCCGTAATGGTCCAGTCCTATCCCGCCAAACATTAAGGGGTAAATTCTCCTGGTCGCCGCTTTAGTAATATCTGTATAATCAAAGAGGCGTGCCCAGTGCAAGCCCGATTAACAACCTGCTGTCATCCGCGAGGACGTTAAAATTCGTGGTCATTTTCAGGTTGGTCTTCGTGTGTCCATTGAGCGCGAAGGAGCACGAATTCGAAGATGGTCGCGCGTACGTGGTCGGGTGCCCATCCTCGCGTTTTTTGCGAGGGTGGGCGACGATGCTGCTTCCAAGCCAATAAAAATGCGGCTTGTCTCAATGTCTCAGTTCAAAGCAGAGTGCTGAGTGCTTCTAAATCAGGTCGCCAGAAATCGCACTCAGGGCGTCATAAACGGCCTTCAATTTGCACAAATCGCCTTGAGTCGGCACAAAAAGCCGCTTGTTACCCATAACCCCAATGTTTTCAACGCGCCTGTTCAAAATGTGCCCGGTTGGGGTGCAATATTTTGCAGTTTCTTGAAAAAACCAGAAGAAATGTAGCGGCGTAGCGGCTACTTTTGGAGGTCTGTGCATTTTTGGAATTATGTTTTCCTGCGTAACACCATTTCTTAAAAATGCCATAAGGGCTCCGGTCGTATTCCACCACGAATTAAGGGGTAAATTCTATGGTCGCTCCTGGTTCTCAAGCACTACGATCTGCCAAGAGACCACGTTTTGACATTTCCTTTACATAAATCGCCTCGACAAAGCCACTAACTCGCGGGAGAATGGATGCTGCTCTTGAGAGCCGCTGGATCGTAAATTGTCTCCATTAACTCTCTTGGGAGCCATGTTTTAAGAACAGCGACTGCATTCATCATTGTTTTTCCCTTCGACCGGAGTGAAAGGACCAGGAGGTATGCTCAGGGTGTCCCGCTATTCCATTTTTTTGTCGGCAGTTCTCCTGTTCGTTTCGATCACTGGTTTGGCCCAGGCTCCCGCACCACAGCCCGACCAGGGTCTGAAGCAGCCAGTCGAAGTGGATGACAATTTTCTGCAGGGTCTTGGCGCCAAGCCGCAATTTGGAATTGAGGCGGAGAAGACTGCGATGTCGATGTCGGAGGCGGCCAAGCGGGCGCAGGAACAAAATCGAATATTCTCGGTGCCCACCTTTACTAAGTCATTCGCCTTCCAGGGACAAAACTTTCCATTCACGATGGTAGGAAGAGCTCCCGAACGGGGCGAGACAACCCGGGTGGAAACCCTGCTCATTCCCATCTCCATGTTCTTTGAAGGGTTTGTCGATCAGCAGGGCAATCCGATCGTTCTTGATGTTACCCCTCTGATTGATCAGCTCCGGAACTCTCCCAACTTCCGGCGCGCTTATTACCGTTCAGGCTTTACCCAATTTGGCGATGCGGTTCAACGCGCTGAGTTTTTCCACACAATGGAACTGGATTGGCATACCCTGATCAGCGCTCCCCGCGTATTGCCGGCTGTGACGATTGACGTGCCCAAAGGCGCCGCAAACCTTTTCCGCAGCCGCACCACCCATCAGGTTTTCGCGGTGGTTGATACCGGATTCTTCATTTCCCAGCTCAACACCATCATCCAGTTGCAGCGTCTGGAAGTCGATGCTCTGTCCATCGCTCTTACCAACAACGTATTTCTCGCGCCCGCGGCTAATGTCGCTCAGTGTTGCATTCTCGGCTTCCATACCGCATTCGATGCCGGCACGCGCGGAGACACGCAGTGGGTGCAGACCTTTGCCTGGGCCAGCTGGGTAGGCGCGAGCATCTTTGGAGGCAACGTGGCCGACGTTACGCCGGTCAGTCATGAAATCTCCGAGTGGATGAACGATCCCTTTGGCAACAACGTTGTTCCGCCGTGGCAATTCGGGAATGGCGCAGGCGGATGCCAGGACAACCTGGAGACGGGCGATCCGCTCGAAGTCTTTGCCAATTCAGCCTTTCCGGTGGTGATAGACGGCACGACCTTCCACCCGCAAACTGAGGCGCTGTTGCAATGGTTCGAACGCACGCCAAGTTCAACCGCCATTGATGGAGCTTTCAGCTTCCCCGACGAGACCTTGCTTACCGGGCCTTCACGCGCTTGCGCGAAGTGAATTGGGTTTTTGTTTTAGCCGCTGTTTTTGAACCGCTGTTTTGAACCATGCGCCGGAGCAATCCTTCGGCGCATTTTTATGCGAGGACCAATATGCCGTCATGGAAAAATGTAATGCCGATCCTTACGCTGTGCCTGCTTGCGATGACTGGCGGCGCCCAGGACACCAAGCCCGCCCAGGCCGCAACCGATAAGGGCATGATGATGTTGACCATCTTCTTAAAGCACGATCAATCCAAGAGCCTGGACGAAATTGAGCAGCATCTGCAGCAAACTGGATTCAGAAAAAACTTTCCTCCAGCGGGCGTGGAGGTTGTGTCCTGGTATGTGATGATGGGAATCGGCCAGGTGGTTACGCTGCGCTTTCCCGCGGAAAGACTAAGGGAGGTGAACCTGGCCATTGAACATGGAGCCTGGGGAGCTTATCGAACAGAATTTTATGCGACGTATGACTACCTGCCGGTCTGGAAGGCCTCCAGGCAGGACAGTGGCTCCCATTAGAAGCTTCCGTCCGTCGCCTTAAGAGGGCAAGCCCGGACTTTCGAGAAAAAATTAAGACATGATGTCGATTTGGGTGTCCTCATTCGTCGGTACGGTGTAACACCCAAATAAAGGAGACTTTGGATGCAATATCTATTGTTGATCTACGACGCCGAATCAGACTGGGAAAAGTTGCGTGAGACGGAAAAACAGAAGATTTACCAGCAGTATGGAGAACTGATACAAAGC
>DATMMY010000029.1:0-4619 GCA_035569515.1 Candidatus Solibacter sp.
AAAAAATCTCCCACTTTCCAATGCATTCCCACATTAGGACATCTTTAGAATAGTGACAATCGCCATCAAAACGTTACACTGTGATCAGTCCAAAAATTGGCTATCGCCAACCGAAACCCCTTTCGAATGTTCAAAGATCGGGTCACCAGGTTACTCAACATCCATCGGATGATGTCCTGGAGTACATTCCTGCTCACGTACCGAGGTATGTTCCTTTACGATTCTTGATGATAAGGAAGCATATCGTTACCAGATAATTTTCGGCGCTGGGATTTTATCGCTTACCCGATGGAGGAAAGATAGTGCGTAGAGAGAGGGGATTTTCGCTGATTGAACTCTTGATTTGTGGTGGCAATCATTCTGATTATTGCCGCGATTGCCATCCCGAACCTGATGCGGTCGCGCATGGCAGCCAACGAATCCGCCGCTGCCGCAACTGTGCGAACTCTAAACACTACTGAAATAGCCTACAGTACCACCTATCCGACAACGGGGTTTGCGACCCTTTCCGCATTGGGTCCAGGCGCGGCAACATGCGGAACACCAACAGCGACGGCTGCGTGCCTGGTTGACTTCACTTTGGGCTGCGGAACGGCGCCCTGCGTCAAGGACGCGTTTAAATACACGATTACCATCAACAGTTCAGGAGCGGATTACGTAATTGGCGCGATTCCGATTGGAACAACTTCCGGCGGCAAGGATTTCTGCTCTATTCCCGATGCAGTAGTTCGGTACCAATTGGATGCCGCGGCCAGCAACACAGCGCCGACCGACGATGGCTCCTGCACTGGCGGAAACTACAGCGTGTTGTAATCTTCAAAAGGGCGGGGACTTTTCTTCCGCACAAATTGTTTTTAGAGGCGAGGGACAGTTCCTGCCACATCCCTCGCCTTTTGTTCTGCAGCCTTACCTGTGGCTGGCGGCTCCGGCAAGCGAGGGCGACATGGCCATCAGCGAATCATCCATGATGCGCAACGCCTCATCAACATCTGTTTTGGCGATGTTGAGCGGCGGCGATGTCCGTATCACGTTCCCGAAAAGCCCGCCCTTACCAATGAGCAGGCCGCGTTTGCGGCACTCTTCCATGAACTGATTGGTTTCCTGCGGCGCGGGTTCTTTCGAGGCGCGGTCTTTTACAAATTCAATGGCCTGCATCAGACCCATGCCCCTGACGTCTCCAATCAAATCATGTTTGTCCTTGAGCACTTCAAGCCCCTGGCGATAATAGCTGCCCACCACATCGGCGTTATCCATGAGACGATCTTCTTCAATGAGGTCAATCGTGGCCTTGGCTGCCACTGAGGTAACAGGATTACCGCCGAAGGTGGAGATTTGCAGTCCTTTGAAGCTGGCGGCAATCTCCGGGCGGGTCATGGTTACACCCACCGGTACGCCATTTGCCAGACCTTTAGCGGACGTAATGATATCGGGCGTGACCTCCCATTGCTCAATGCCGAACCAGCGCTTTCCGGTCCTGCCCCAGGCGGTCTGGACTTCATCGGAGATGAACAGCCCGCCATAGTCTTTCACGATCTTGAAGACAATCTTGAAATATTCCTTAGGCGGAGTAATAAAGCCGCCCACACCCTGAATGGGCTCGGCAAGAAACGCGGCAATCTGTCCGGAGGTGGTGGTCTGGATCACGGCTTCCACATCTTTGGCGCAGGCCACTTCGCAGCTCGGATAAGTCTTACCCAGGGGGCAGCGATAGCAATAAGGATTCAACGCATGAACAATTCCCGGCGCAGGGGTCGGAAGTGATTTCCGCCAGGTACTGTGCCCGGTGAGCGACTGCGCCATCTGCGAGCGGCCGCTGTAACCGTGGCGCAGGGCAACAACCTCATAGCGCCCTGTATACATGCGGGCCAGTTGGATGGCGGTTTCATTGGCCTCTGTTCCGCTGCTGCTGAAGAAACTCTGGCTTATCTCGCCTGGAGTGATCTGCGCCAGCTTCTCCGCAATGGCCACCACAGCCTCATTGGGAAACAGCGTTGACGCGTGCTGCAGTTTATCAATCTGGGCTTTGATCTTGGAGGTCACCTTGGGGTTGGCGTGTCCCACGGAGATGGTGACAATACCGCCAAAAAAATCCAGGTACTTCTTGCCTTCAACATCCCACACGTACTGCATGCTGGCGTGATCGGTGACCAGGGGATCGCTGTAATTAATGGTGATGGACGGAAAGAGGTATTGTTTGTGTTTCTTGAGGATCTCTTCTTTTGTCATGGATTGAATCTCGAAGAATATTTTACAGCGCAATCGGTGATTTGGGGTCGCTTTTTCAAATAGTTCAGAGCACCCTGCCCCGTAGTGCCTACTTTCGCATTGGTGGTTTTGGTCATGAATGATCAACAGCGCTGAAGCGCACGGTCGAAAAGATTCTTAACGCGGCCTGAAGGGCCGCTCTTCCACCACGCCATGCAGAACGTAGAAACCCCCGCAATGTATTTCAATAACTCTGCCGGAGCAGATCAACATATGCCCCCGTAACCAACTGGTGCGGGCCAATGCCCAGCCGCTCCAAATGTTCCTCTGCGATCTTTGCGCCTTCCTGCTCCGATTGATCCGTGCGGAGTACTACCTCAAGTTCCAGGAACGGCCCCAAGGTCTCGACCCAATCAAGATGAATGCGGGTCTGCCCCGAGTGAAAGACCGTTCTATGCTTGCGCACAACGCCAGTAACCGGCAAGGCGGAGGAGAGAACCTGTTTGAGCGCTTCAGGACCGGATATTTTTGCAATCTGGTAATGGGACAGCTTGGGTCCGGAAACATCTTCACGCTGGTAAAAAATCAGCTCGGCATGAACTTGGTCGATTATTCGCAGCTTCAGCCTGCCATGGGAGATTTCGAAGAACGTATCTTCCTGAGAGAGCGTCTCTTGCGGCAGTCCTGCGAGTTTGTTGGCCAAATTATCCAACGATTGCTTATCTGACAGCCGGGCCTTGATCTCGATATTTTGGGGCATCGCTCCAATATTACTATTCCCTGAATCTTCCCCTGACGCGAAGAAGAGTTTTGATTCTTCTCGGCCACCTCTGTGTTCCTTCGTGTCCTCTGTGGTTGATCTTCCTAAGGCTGCAGCTCTGTCGAGCTTGCGGCAGCTTGGCCGGACGTGGACACAGAATCTTATCTTTTCATGTATAAAGGATAATTAGCCTCTCATGCGCTACGGATTCGTCATTGATCAGGATCGATGTATTGGCTGTCACGCCTGTACCGTGGCGTGCAAAGAGGAGCACCAGGTGCCCGTTGGAGTGTTTCGCACCTGGGTGAAATACGTCGAGAAAGGCGAATTTCCCCACACCAGCCGCCACTTCGGCGTGATGCGATGTAACCACTGCGATTCTGCTCCCTGCATCGAGATTTGTCCCACCCACGCTCTCTACCGCCGTTCTGATGGAATCGTAGACTTCGATAACCGGCGATGTATCGGCTGCAAAGGATGCATGCAGGCCTGTCCCTACGACGCCCTCTATATCGATCCCAATAACAACACTGCCGCCAAATGTAACTTCTGTGCTCATCGCGTGGAAAACAACCTGGAACCCGCGTGCGTGATTGTCTGTCCTACGCAGGCGATCGTCGCCGGCGATCTGGACAATCCGGCAAGCAAGGCCAGCCGCATGGTAGCTACTGAAAAGGTTTCCGTGCGCAAGCCGCAGAAAGGAACTCAGCCCAAGCTCTATTACGTTGGCATTGAAGGCGACTTGCTTGAGCCCACGCGCCTTTCACGGCAGAACAGTTATATGTTTGCCGAGCAGCGCGATGATCGGCCCGCCACCGCTAATTTCGACCCGGCGGTTACCCGCGAGGTTTATGATGTGGCCCATCCGACCCCCTGGGGCTGGAAGATCTCTACATATTTGTGGACGAAATCCATCTCAGCGGGAGTGCTGCTGGCGGTCGGACTGGTTTCCAGCGCCTTCCAGCGCGCCGGGGACCTTGGCGCCATTGGTTCTCTCAGGAATCTCAATATTATTGGTCCGGCAATTGCCCTTGTTGCCTTGGCGATCACCATGGGGCTTCTGGTCCTGGATCTGAAGCGCCCTGACCGATTCTTCTACCTACTGATCAAACCCAACTTTCGCTCCTGGCTGGTATTGGGCTCTTTCGTTCTTATGGCCTACGGCATGGCCGCAACTGCGTGGCTGCTCTCCGGTAAGTTCCTGGAGCACGTCAACAGTGCTCTCAAATGGACTACATGGATTCTTGGACTAGCGGCTGCCGGATACTCGGCTTTCCTATTTGCGCAGGCAAAAGGACGCGACCTGTGGCAGAGTTCAATGTTTTTGTTTCATCTGCTGGTGCAGGCTTTGGTTGCAGGCATGGCCATCGTTGTGCTGATCAGCAATTCCAATTACGACGTGAATTGGGTAGCGTCTGAGTGGCTCGCTGTTTGCCTTGTTCTCAATCTGGGAATGGTCCTGGCAGAGGTTCTTGTTCCCCACGGAAGTGAGGATGCCCGGTTGGCCATTCGCACTCTCGTCCGAGGTAAATGGAGTTTGAGCTTCTGGCTGCTGGCGGTAGGCGCGGGAATGGTGCTGCCAATCATTCTTATTTACTTCAGGCCTGAATATCTCGGTCAGCGCATATACCCACTGACGGCAGTGTTGGCCCTG
>DATMMY010000030.1:0-7352 GCA_035569515.1 Candidatus Solibacter sp.
CGTTCACGGTTCAAGGCCAAAGTCATGTCGGGGGTGCTCGGTGCTTTTGAGGGCTTGATGCAGCGCTCTTTCACGCGCGGAATGCTGAAAGCTCTGATGCCAAAACCCGGAAGCGGTCCATCGGAGAAGATCATGAATAACGGCTGGTTCCGTTGCGAACTGATTGGGACCGCTGCCGATGACCGCAAGGTGCGAGGAATCATCAGTGGCCAGGGAGATCCGGGAAATCGCGCCACAGTCAAATTTGTTTGCGAGTCGGCCCTGGCCCTGGCACTGAACGCCAATGAATTACCCGGAGGTCCCCAGCGAGGCGGTGTCTTGACCCCTGTGACGGCTCTGGGAGATGTCCTGGCCGAGCGGCTGCGCAACGCCGGCATGAGAATCGAAATCGGTAACTAACTTAGAAACCAAAATGCACGGGGCTGCGCAAATCTCCAGGCTTTCGCTCTGACGCCGTTACGTCAAGACCGGATTGAGCCGGTGCTCTTCGATATGCTTACGCACTACCACGGAGAGTCGCCGGATACCTTCTTTAATCCGCTCCGGTGTAGCGTTGGAAAAGTTCAGCCTCATGTGGCGCCTGCCGCTCTCCGGGTCAGGGAAGAAGGAATTGCCTGGAACAAATGCCACGTTCTCCTGCACCGCCGCATTGAGCAGCTCCCGGCAGTCGATCCCCGCCGGCATCGTGATCCACAGAAACATTCCTCCCTGGGGATTCGTCCAGGCGGCGTCGGGCGGAAAAAACTCCTCAAGCGCTTGCAGCATCACGTCACGACGCTGCCGGTAAACCTCGCGGAGGTGTTTTACATGCCCTTCCAGGAACCCGCTCTGCGCAATCTCGTAAGCTATCATCTGGTTGAAGCCGCTCGTATGCAGGTCAGTCCCCTGTTTCAACTGCACCAGTTTGGTGATGACCTCCGCTGGAGCCACGATCCAGCCCAGACGCATGCCGGGCGAAAGCGTCTTGGAGAAAGTGTTGAGATAGATCACGTTCTCATGGTCCAGAAGCATCAGCGGAGATAGCTGCTCGCCCCCGTAGCGAAGCTCGCTGTACGGATCGTCTTCCACGATCGGAATGCCATATTCGGAGGCAAGCGAGACCAGTTCCTGGCGTCGCTGTAGTGACATAGTTACGCCACTGGGGTTCTGAAAATTAGGCAGAATGTAGAGCATCTTTGGCCTTGCCTTCAGCGCTTCCTCAAGCGCGTCGGTCCGCAGCCCCTCATCATCGACAGGCACCCCCCGGTATTCGGCTTCGTACAGATTGAATGCCTGTAGTGCGCCTACATAGGTGGGCGATTCAACCACCACCAGATCGCCTGGATCGATGAGAAGTTTGCCTACCAGATCAAGCGCCTGCTGCGAGCCGCTGGTAATCAGCACATTTTCCGGGCCGGCGACGATACCGTGACGTTTCAGGTCGGCGGCAATCAGTTGGCGCAATGGGAGATGGCCCTCCGTAGTGCTGTACTGCAGCGCCGCACGGCCTTGCTCCGCGAGCACCTTTGCGGACGCGCGCTGGATTTCGGCAATCGGAAAAAGTTCCGGAGCGGGCAGGCCGCCTGCAAAAGAAATCACCTCAGGTCTCTGCGTGATTTTCAACAGTTCGCGAATGGCCGAACTCCGAGTGGCGGCGGCACGTTTTGTATACCGGCTTGACCAGCTAGTCTGCATCGCTTCCCTCCCTGAAGAACATGGTAGCGACAGGAAGTCGGATAAATACAGATACAGAAATATGAAAATGTGACCAGTACAGTTTTATGTGGCCTTCCGTGTTGAGCAGCGTTATGATTCGACCATGGCAACCCATGTGGCTGAGGATGGGCCTCGGTACCTTCAAGTCGCTCACTTGATTGAAGGGCAGATTTCCCGGGGCGTGCTCCAGGTGGGCGACCGTGTTCCCTCAGTACGCTCCTTGAGCCAGCAGCAGGATGTAAGCATCTCAACCGTGCTCCAGGCCTATTTTTGGCTTGAGAATCACGGATACATTGAAGCACGTCCGCAATCCGGCTTTTATGTGAAGGTCCCGTTTGCCGACCTGGCGCCTGAGCCCAGCTTTGTCGGCACGGAAAATGCTCCCACGCAGGTAGGGATTGCAAAGATCCTGCATGAGATCATGGCCGCATCGAATGGCGCAGCGAATTTCCCTCTGGGAGCGGGCGCTGCCGGGCCGGAACTCTATCCCACACACAAGCTGAATCAGATCATTACCCAAGTGTTGCGCAAAAACCCTCACCACAGTTCGGGTTACGACTTTCCTCCGGGAGCGGAGCCTCTGCGTCGACAGATCGCGCGTCACGCCATGAAATTCGGCTGCGAATTCTCACCCACCGACATCGTGATTACCAGCGGCGGCATGGAAGCCCTGAACCTGAGCTTACGGGCGGTGGCTGGCCCCGGCGACATAGTGGCGATTGAAAGCCCCACTTTCTTCGGCGTTTTGCAGGTCATCGAATCATTGGGACTGCGCGCCCTTGAGATTCCCACGCACCCGCGCACCGGCATGCAACTCGACCAACTGGAGAGCGCCATCAAAAGGCATCCGGTGAAGGCGTGCGTTGTCATGACCCACTGCCACAATCCATTGGGCTACGTTCTTACGGACGAGTACAAAAGAGACCTGGTGAACCTGCTGACCAGGCACGATGTTCCACTCATTGAAGATGACGTCTATGGCGACCTGGTATACGGCAACAAGCGTCCGGTGCCTGCCAAGATCTTCGACCGTAAAGGCCTGGTGCTGCTGTGCTCCTCTTTTTCCAAAGTCATGGCGCCCGGCTATCGGATCGGCTGGGTGCATGGTGGGCGTTATCGCAACGAGATCGAGCGACTCAAGTTCATCACCACGGTTGCCAGTTCGTCGCTGCAACAGTTGGTGATTGCGTCGTTTCTCGAATCGGGAGGATACGACCGGTACGTCCGCAGGCTGCGAATCTGCTTCGCCAACCAGGTACAGACAGTCAGCCGCGCCATTACCAAGTACTTCCCAAAAAGCACCCGCGTCTCGCGCCCCCAAGGAGGATATCTGCTGTGGGTGGAGCTTCCTAAGGGCATCAGCGCCATGAAACTCTACGAGCAAGCCCTGGCCCAGCATGTATTTGTCTTGCCGGGACCTATGTTCTCCCCCACTCGCGCCTTCAAGAACTACATACGGATCAATTGCAGCTCGCCGTGGTCGGACCAATTCGATCGCGCTCTGCTGACAGTAGGCCGCATCTGCTTTCAACTCACTGAATCACGCTCCAGAAACGGCGCTCCTGCCGCAGATCAACGCTGATCAGGAAAGCTGTTCGGCAAAACCATGTTCACGGTTTATACTCTCCTCCAGGAGTCCAACCAAATGAAGATTGAGATCAAACGCTGCTTCATGTGAGCTGACATCAAAAAGCAGGCCGGGAGCCTGAAAGAAGCAATTGACCGCAAGTTTAGCCTGACATCGAAAATCCGCATGGGAAGTCCGGGAGCTCTGGATGTGATCGTAGATGGGCGAACCGTATTCTCAGCGAAAGCCTCCAAGAGAATGCCCACCACAGATGAAATCTTAGGGGCCATCTCTTCCCTGCAAACTCAAGCAGGATAGTCACCTATTTTTCTATCAGCTGCTGGCCTGCATCCACTTCGGATGCTTGAGGTGCCAGTCCGTCGCCTGCTGGTACGCCCTGGCCAGCGCCAGCATTTCCGCTTCTCCGAAGAGTTTGCCGATGAAGGTCAAGCTTGTCGGATTTCCCTTCTCGTTGAAGCCGTGGGGCACGATCACGCACGGATGGCCGGTAAGGTTGGTCACCTCGGTATTCAGTGTGGCGACAGGATTCGGAGTGTAGTCCGAATAATCAAATGGCACTACGTAGACATCCACGTCCGCCATCACTCGCGCCATCTGCTGCATCAGAAGAGCTCGCACCCGATTGGCATTCAGGTACTCTTCGGCGGGCAGCAATCGCAGGGAATTTTGACGGGCAACTCGGTCCTGGCGCACCAGTTGCTCCGGTCGCGTCTCCACCGGGTCCTTCAATGCGGCGTTCCCTTCGCCATAGATAATCGCCGTAAGCAACGCCGAAATATTCAGGTCTGCGTGTTCCGGCAATGCCACCTCAGTGAGGCTGACTCCAAGGCCGCGAATCTTTGCCAGCGCGGCCGCGTCATTGGCGTCCACCTGCGGCGTCTGCTGCGTGTTGGAGAAAGCTGCCTTCAAGTAGCCGACGCGCAGCTTGCGAATGTCCAGGTTCGCGTCCCAATTGAACGGAACATCCACCACAGAGAGGTCCTGATCATCCGCGCCTTGGATGGCGTTGAGCACTAGCGCACAATCTTCCACGCTCCGGCACATGGGGCCAATCTTATCGAGACTCCAACTCAGGGTCATGAAGCCATAGCGGCTGACGCGTCCGAACGTTGGGCGCAGTCCAGTCACACCGCAAATCCCCGAGGGCTCCACAATCGATCCTCCGGTCTCCGTCCCGATTGAAAAGCCAACCAGTCCGGCGGCCGTGGCTGATCCCGGCCCCGCGGACGATCCTTGCGAACCCATCGTGAGGTCCCATGGATTCTTTGTCTGGCCTCCAAACCAGACATCGTCCAGAGCAAGTTCACCCGTCGCCAGCTTGGCCACCAGTACGGCCCCTGCCGCGTTCAGACGGGCGGCAACTGTTGCATCCGTATCAATCACGCGGCTCTTGAACGGCGCTGCGCCCCACGTGGTGGGATATCCCTTCACCGCGCAAAGGTCTTTGGCGCCCCAGGGAATTCCGTGCAGCGGCCCACGATACCGGCCAGCGGCAATCTCGCGGTCCGCGTCACTGGCCTGGCGCTTTGCCAGCTCTTCAGTGAGCGTGACTACGCAGCTCAGCTTGGGGTCATAGCGTTTGATCCGGTCCAGGTACATCTCGGTCAGCTCGATGGATTTCACCTGTCGCGTTCGAACCAACTCCGCCAGCTGAGTCACCGGCCAGAATGAGGCATCTTCCAGGTTCTTTGGGCGAATCGCACGAGGTGGCACACTCTTTCGAAACGGCCGCTTCGAGCGATCAATCTTCATGCCCGGCACTACAGGGTTGAAGTAGAAAGGCGGCGCGACGCTGTTATCGAGCCGGATCTTGCGCAGCTGTTCGTAGTTCACCAGGTTCCGGTTCACGCCGTCCAGCATCCGGTCCAATTGCTGATCGGTAAACGTAAGTCCGGCTGCGGCTGCGGATGTGCGCAGCATTTCTCTGTTGACGGTTGTGGATCGCTGTTCCTGAATCTTGCCCCACAACACGCTGGGAAAAACCGTTGAGGCCAGACCTAATCCGGAAAAATAAGAAAGAAACAGACGGCGATTGGGCATGATTTTCATGTCGCTCCAAGCGAGACATCATACGCGGCCTTTCCGCAGTTCTCCAAACCCCGGCAAGATTTTCTACCGCAACGGACCGGTTGTTGCCCGCTGATTTCGCTGATCGGCGCGAGATTCAGCAAGCATCAATTACTATAGATCGCGAACTTGAGGCCACGTTCCCTAACTATGTATCGCTTTGACAAAAGCGCACATGCTGACACATTCGCGCGTGACCACTTGCCGTCCAGCGAGATCTGGCCGGTCATTGACGCCGTCGAGCTTGACTATCCTGTCCGGCTGAACGCTGCAGTTGAGCTGCTGGACCGGATGGTGGAACGCGGATACGGTCCTGGCCCTTGCTTGCGAACCGAAGATAGCGCCTGGAGCTACGCGGAGTTGCTGGACCGGGCAAACCGCATCGCTAACGTGCTGGTTGCCGAGTTGGCACTTCTGCCGGGCGAGCGCGTACTGCTGCGCGATGCCAACACGCCCATGCTGGTCGCGTGCTGGTTCGCTGTGCTGAAGGCCGGCGGAATTGCGGTTGCGACCATGCCGCAACTGCGCGCTAATGAACTGGCACATATCGTCAAGAAAGCCAAAATCAAGTATGCGCTTTGCGCTCAGGAATTCTCGGAGGAGCTGGAAAAAGTGCAACGATCCACACCTGACCTTGAGAAGCTGGTTCTCTTTCGCACCGAAGACAGCGGTGGGCTCGAAGCACGGATGAAACACCAGTCCGCCCAGTTCAACAATGTCCTGACCTCTCATGATGATGTTGCCTTGATCGCTTTCAGCTCCGGCACCACCGGAGAGGCCAAGGCCACCATGCACTTCCACCGCGATCTGCTGGCGGTGTGCGACTGCTTTCCTAAATACGTTCTGAAGCCGGAGTCGCGCGATATCTTCTGCGGCAGTCCGCCACTCGCCTTTACCTTTGGCCTGGGCGGATTGCTGCTCTTCCCCATGCGGGTGGGCGCTTCGACACTGCTGCTGCCCAAGGTCACGGCGGAAGGATTGCTCCGGGCAATCGAGCGGCATGGTTGCACCGTGCTCTTTACGGCGCCCCGGCTTTACCGATTGATGGTTGATCTGGCGCCGCGATTCGATCTCTCCTCTCTTAAGAAATGCGTCTCGGCGGGCGAGACTCTGCCGCTGCCTGTTTTCAAAGCATGGCAGCGGGCCACGGGAATCAAGATCATTGACGGCATCGGCTCAACCGAGCTACTGCACATTTTCATCTCAGCCGGGGGAGATGACATTCGCCCGGGCGCAACCGGAAAGCCAGTCCCCGGCTATCAGGCGATCGTGGTTGACGAGCAGGGCTGCCCGGTTCCTCCCAACACTATTGGCCGGCTGGCGGTGCGCGGTCCCACAGGCTGCCGCTATCTCGATGCGCCCGAGCAGCAATGCCACTATGTGCAGAACGGATGGAACATTACCGGCGACGCCTACCGCATGGATGACGATGGATATTTCTGGTACGTGGCGCGCACCGACGATCTGATTGTCAGCTCCGGTTACAAGATCTCCGGTCCGGAGATCGAGGCGACGCTGCTCGGTCATCCAAAGGTGCTGGAGTGCGCGGTGATCGGCGTCCCTGACCAGGAGCGCGGCCAGATCGTGAAGGCCTTTGTAGTGCTTTGCGAAGGCCACGCGGCCAACGACGCCACCTGCCGCGAACTGCAGGAGCATGTGAAAGCGCAGATCGCACCTTACAAGTATCCGCGCGCTATCGAGTTCGTGACTACCCTGCCGCGTACCGCGACCGGGAAGATACAGCGGTTTCGTTTACGCGAACTGGGAAATCAGCCGTGAAAAATCGCACGTGCCTGACGAGCAAAACCAAAGCGCACCGCGGAGACGCGGAGGCGCGGAGAAGAGAGGACAAGATCACAATCGCGGTACGGTAGACCGAACCAGGCGAAGTAGATAGGGAGCCAATCAATATCCTCTTCAGAGGGACGAATTCTCACTCCGACACAACGGCCGTGACTTCGATTTCGACGCGTGCCTGGTCTTCGAGCAGGCCCGCCACTTG
>DATMMY010000031.1:0-4473 GCA_035569515.1 Candidatus Solibacter sp.
GGTGCTCACCGTGGTCAATATTTTTGGCCTGAAGACCGGCGCATTCGTGCAGAACGTTTTCACCATTGCCAAGGTGTCCGCGCTGCTGGGCTTTGTGCTGGCCGGCATCTTTGTTGGGCGGAATGCCGCCGCTGTGGCCGCGAATTTCACGAATTTCTGGCGCAACGCTTCCCTGGGCGCTCAACATGCGGTGGAGGTGGGAGTGGGCGGCGTAACTGTCATGGTTGGCACGCTGACCATTCTGGCAGTCGCGCAGACGGGTTCCTTATTTTCTGCCGACGCCTGGAACAACGTTACCTTTACCGCGGGCGAGGTCAAGAATCCCCGCCGTAACCTGCCTCTTTCTCTTGCTCTGGGCACCGGCGTTGTCATCGCTTTGTACATCTCGGCCAACTTCATCTATCTCAGCGTACTGCCCCTGGAAGCGATTAAAAATGCCGCGAATGATCGCGTGGGCACCGCGGCCATGCAGCAGATGTTCGGAGGAACAGGAGCATCCTTGATGGCCATTGCCATCCTGCTCTCTACCTTCGGATGCTGCAACGGACTGATTCTGGCGGGCGCCCGTGTCTATTACGCCATGGCCAAAGACGGGCTTTTCTTTAAACGCGTTGGCGTCATCCATCCCCGCTACAAGACTCCGGCGTTTTCGCTGGTTGTCCAGGGGGTGTGGACCTGCCTGCTGTGTCTTTCCGGCTCGTACGGGCAATTGCTCGACTACATCATCTTCGCCGTCTTGATCTTTTATATTCTCACCATTGGCGGCCTGTTTGTTCTGCGTTACAAACGGCCAGAGGCCGAAAGGCCCTACCGGGCAGTGGGATATCCGGTGCTGCCCGCTATTTATATTGTGATGGCTTTGTTCATAGATGTCGTATTATTGCGATATAAACCCCAGTACACTTGGCCGGGCCTGATTATTGTGCTTCTGGGGATTCCTGTGTATCTTGTTTGGTCACAAAGGGGTGAAAAGCCTACGGAAGCCTGACGGCTTGCCGTGTATAATCACGGGGCTTTTGACCTTGCGAAAAAGTTTCTGCTTTGAAAGGGCACGGCTTCAGCCGTGCCGTATGTTGTTTGAAAATACATCCGGCTTTAGCCGCTGAGGTACCGTTCTTCTGTCGCAAAGAGGACGTTTCCGGAAAGCGTTTTTGCCGGGCGGGACCGGCAGGCTTTTTAGGATCAAAGCTCATTTGAGAACTGAGGTGGATATAGTGGCTGTACAAGCTGAGAGGGGCAAAGCGGCTGGTTCATTGTTTCGGACCAAGCCAATTGATGGTCTCATGGCCGAGAGCGGCAAGGCGCCTCTCAAGCGAACCCTGGGTTCTGTATCCTTGGTCGCGCTTGGGATCGGAGCTATCATCGGCGCAGGCCTCTTCGTTCGGACGGCTGCGGCGATCGCCGAGCGGGCCGGTCCATCGGTGACGCTCGCGTTCATTCTTGCGGGCATCGGCTGCGCCTTTGCCGGACTCTGCTACGCGGAATTTGCCTCGATGATACCCATCGCAGGCAGCGCATACACCTACTCCTATACGACCATGGGCGAGCTCGTCGCCTGGATCATCGGTTGGGACCTGGTGCTTGAGTACGCGGTCGGCGCCGCTACTGTCGCGATTGCATGGAGCGAGTACTTCAATAAAGTCCTTGAATACGTGGGCCTCCATGTTCCGTACCAATGGAGTCATTCGCCGTTCGAAGCCATGGGGGGAGCCGGGGTTCACGGGATCATGAATATTCCCGCCGTCGCGATCCTCCTGATACTGTCGGCTCTGCTCGTCCTCGGGACGCAGGAGTCAGCGGTCGTCAATAGCATCATTGTTGTCACCAAAGTCGCAATCGTCTTAATGGTCATCGTGATCGGATGGGGATTTATGAACTCGGCAAATCACACGCCGTACATTCCCGCCGCTACCACGTTTACTACAGACCAGGGCGTCACACACGCCTATGGCGGCCTCATGGGGATTTTGGGGGCGGCCGGTGTGGTGTTCTTTGCGTTTATCGGATTCGACGCCGTCTCAACAGCGGCTCAGGAGGCCAAGAACCCGAAGCGCGACATGCCGATAGGTATCCTCGGGTCGCTGGTCATTTGCACCATTTTGTACGTCGCATTCTCGCACGTGCTGAGCGGTGTGGCTACGGTGCAGGACTTCCGGACGGCAGGCAAGGAAGCCTCGGTGGTCTTCGCGATCACCAAGTACATGACCGGCTATGCGTGGATGGCAAAGTTCGTGACCGTCGCCATCCTGGCCGGATTCTCATCCGTCATTCTCGTCATGTTGTACGGCCAGTCGCGGGTGTTCTTTTCGATGAGTGAAGATGGTTTGGTTCCAAAGATTTTTTCAGAACCTCACCCTAAGTTCAAGACACCCTGGAAATCCAACATCCTGTTCTTCGTCTTCACCGCCCTCTTCGCCGCCTTCATTCCGGGCGACATCGTAGGTGAAATGACCAGCATTGGGACACTGTTCGCTTTCTGCCTGGTTTGCGCGGGCGTATGGATCCTGCGCAGGCGTCGTCCTGATTTGAAACGGGAGTTCACGGTTCCGGCGTTGCCGGTCGTGTCCATACTCGGCATCGTGGTGTGCGGCGCCATGATCTACGGCCTGGGCTGGACCAATTGGGCGCGGCTAGGGGTTTGGCTGGTGATCGGCTTAATCTTCTATTTCCTATACGGCAAGAGACACAGCCGCCTCGAAAGCAGCCGCTAGGAGAAAAAACAACCCGTCATCCCGAACGTCTATTCGCGCGCCAGCGCGGATAGATCGGAGGGACCTTGCGTTTTGCCATTAGTCACAAGGTTCTAAACGGCCTTTATGCATTCGAATGCGGTGCCGAGTCTTTTTATGATCAATTGGACGGCACGGGACGGCAAGGAATTCCTGGTTGCGGCTGGCTAAATACTAAAGGCTAAGTACTAACGGCTAAAGTCTACGAACCAACAGTCACTTCCTTCGTCAATCTTTCCACGGATTCAGGCAGGCAGATATCAAACGTTTTGCCGCAATCCGGGCAGACGATCTTCTGAATTCCACAGGATCGATCGGATATCTTGCGGACTGGAAATGTATCTCCCCACGGGCACTCGATAAAGGTGATCTGTCCTGCTGCCATGGATTCTCCTGACCTGCATGAACGCGACGTTTAACGTTGATGATGGAGCAACAGTAAATATTCGCCGCGGTCCGGACAAGTTACCTTGGTCGCAATCCGATTAGAAGAGATTTGGTAATTGGGTAATTTGGTAATTGAGTAATTTTGCCGACAAACTTGGCAACTGGAAGATTGCGCCTTTGATTTTCAATTACCCAATTACCAAATTACGCAATTACCAAATTCTTCCTTCACTGTTTACTAACAATCACAATGCCGGTCGGCGCACTGCCGCCAGCGGGGAAAGGCGAGCCGCTGACGGATGTGAGCCCCCCGGTGGAGGAGTTCACGGAAAATGCGGAAATGGTGTTGTCCATTTTGTTGGCTGCCAAAAGGAAATTGCCCATGGCATCCAACGCCACCCCGAAAGGATGTTGACCCGTCGGCGCCGGTGTTGAAGTGGCGGGCGCGGGGCCGTTATTGATGTTGAACACAGACACGCTATTGCCTCCCACGTTGGCCACAAAGAGGAATTGATCGTTGGGATGAACAGCCACGCGTAACGGGGCAAGGTGGCAGGATACTCCACAACCTGCCGACGAAGCCGGAGTACTGCTGCCCACCCGCGTCAACGCGCCGGTCGTCGGGTCCGTGCTGAACGTTGCCAGCGTTTCCGTCATGTGCTCTCCCAGGTAAAGGAACTTGCCGTTCGGATCTGCGGTAATGCCAATGGGAGTAGTACCGGTTGTAACCGGCGAGTTAACCGCGGTCAGCGCGCCTGTCGTTGGATCGATATGGAATGTTGAGACACTGCTGGGCGAGAGGCCTCCGGTGCTGGTATTCGTTACATAAAGGAACGTGCCCGCAGGGTTCACAGCAATGCCGAAGGGACTGCTGGCCGCGAACGGCGATCCGGGCGCCGGGGTGAGCATACCTGTAGTGCCATTGATGCTGAAGACGGAAACGCTCCCGCCCTCATTCCCCACAAACACAAATTTACCGGCAGAATCCACTGCCACGCCATGGGGCGTCACTCCTGTAGAAAACGGCGAGCCCTGCACCGGAGTCAAGACTCCTGTACTGGTATTGACGGAGAAAGCCGAAAGACTGTTGGCATTTTGGTTGCTCACAAACAGGAATTTGTGGACGGAATCCAGCGCCATGAACTCTGCTCCCGCGCCCGCCGGGAAGGGCGAACCCGCTACCGCTGAAAGACTCCCAGTCGTGCTGACTGCAAATGCCGAGACATTACCGGAACCGGAGTTGGCCACAAAGGCAAAGCTGGCCGTTGCTCCTGGGGGCGTCATCATTGGATTTTTCCCCATTCCACTGCATCCGTTCAAAACAGACAGGAGGGCAAGCATCAATGCAAATGTAAAA
>DATMMY010000032.1:0-5154 GCA_035569515.1 Candidatus Solibacter sp.
GTATCTGCAATTGAGGCCGAAAATATTCTCGGGGTCCTTCACTCCGCGCCTCTCATCTTCCTGGTACTCAGCATTTTTGCGGCGCTCCGTTCAGGATGACACTTAAAATAGATCGTTGAATCACTAACAGCTTACTGGAAAGTAAGTGACATTAGGCTTCAGCCCCTGCAACTGTGTTTCCAGGCGAGAAACCGCTTTTAATTCGTGTTTATTCGCGCGAATTCGCGGCTAAATTGATTTTAAACGGAGACAACAACTAGCGCGGGATGGTCTTGGTTACCCCTGACGGGGCTCAGAGGAGCCGCAGGTTCTCGGTCCTCTGAGCAGTCCTGAGATAGATAGCAGGACTGAGGTGTGTCACCTTCTATACAGATGCTGCATGAGCAGCACTGGTTGTTGGAAATGCGACTATCGGCCCGTGCTCTAACGTGCGAAAATAGACTTTCCAACATGTCAACAACTCACGCATCCGCCATCACGCCTGCCATTATTGATGAGCACGGAATCACACCTGAAGAGTACGAGAAGATCAAACAGGCCCTGGGCCGCGAGCCCTCGCTGACCGAGCTGGGCATTTTCAGCGTGATGTGGAGCGAGCATTGCTCGTATAAATCGTCGCGGGTGCATCTCAAGCGGTTGCCTACGCGCAGCCGGCGCGTGCTGCAGGGGCCGGGCGAAAATGCCGGAATTATTGATATTGGCGATGGCTGGGCCTGCGCCTTCAAGATCGAATCGCACAATCACCCGTCGTTTATCGAGCCTTTTCAGGGTGCGGCTACGGGTGTCGGCGGGATACTGCGCGACATCTTTACCATGGGCGCGCGCCCTCTGGCGGTGATGGATTCCTTGCGGTTCGGGCCTCTGACTCCTGGACCGGGCGCAGACCAGAACACCGTCCATCGCAACCACTCTGTGATGGAAGGAGTTGTCAGCGGGATCGCCTCTTACGGCAACTGCTTTGGCGTGCCGAACCTGGGCGGAGAGACCAAGTTTGAACCCTGCTATTCGCAAAACCCGCTGGTGAACGCCTTTGCCTTAGGGATGGTCCGCAAGGACCAGATTTTTTATGCCAAGGCCGCTGGTGAGGGTAATCCAGTCATCTACGTGGGCGCTAAGACCGGGCGCGATGGAATCCACGGGGCGACCATGGCCAGCGAAGAATTCACCGAGGGGTCCGAACAGAAGCGGCCCAACGTACAGGTGGGTGATCCGTTTCTGGAGAAGCTCCTGTTGGAAGCCTGCCTTGAAGCCATGCAGACTGGGGCGGTAGTGGGTATCCAGGACATGGGTGCTGCCGGCCTTACCTGCTCCACCTGTGAGATGGGTGGGCGCGGCGGCGTGGGCATTGAGATCGAACTCGACCACGTGCCGCAGCGCGAGACCGGCATGAATGCTTACGAGATCATGCTCAGCGAATCCCAGGAGCGCATGTTGCTGGTAGCGGAAAGCGGCCGCGAGCAGGAGGTCTTGAGCGTCTTTGAGAAATGGGGGTTGGATGCCGTCATCGTCGGACGCGTGACCACCACCGGACGCCTGCGCGTGCTGGAACATGGCCAGGTGGTCGCCGATATTCCGAACACGGCGCTTACCGATGATGCTCCTCTGTATCACCGCCCCATGGAACGTTGGAAGCCTCCGGTCTCACCCTCCAGGCCGGAGCATATCCAATTGAAGGCTTCCGGCGACTTTACCGGAGACCTGAAGAAACTGCTGGCATCGCCCAACATTTGCTCCAAACGGTGGATTTTTGAGCAGTACGACACCATGGTGCAGTCGAATACCGTGGAGGGCCCAGGGGCGGATGCCGGGCTGATGCGCATTAAGGGCAGCAAGCGCGCGCTGGCCATGGCCCTGGACGGAAATGGCCGCTGGTGCTGGCTCGATCCCAAACTGGGAGCCATGCACGCCGTTGCCGAAGCCGCGCGCAATGTCTCCTGCACCGGTGCAACCCCGGTGGCTGCCACCAACTGCCTGAACTTCGGCAACCCGGAGAAGCCGCAGATCATGTGGCAGTTCTCACAGGTAGTGGATGGGCTGGCCAAAGCTTGCGAAGCGCTTGAGACACCGATTACCGGCGGCAATGTGAGTCTTTATAACGAAACGCTGGGCGAAGGCATCTATCCCACGCCGGTCGTGGGCGTGGTGGGGATACTCGAAGACGTGGAAGATGCCATGACCTTCCACTTTCGCCGTCCGAATCAACAGATCTTGCTGCTTACCGGCTCAGAACCAGGAGACCCAACCGACGCCGAAACCGAATTAGGATCCTCCGAATACGCTAAGCACGTGCTCGGCGAAGTCTGGGGATTCCCGCCGGCGCTTGACCTGAAACAGGAGGCAGCCCTGCAGAAATGCCTCCGAGAATTGATTGCCGACCATGAGATCGAATCAGCCCATGATTGCTCGGAAGGTGGACTGGCTGTGGCCCTGGCTGAAGCTGCCTTTATCGCCGGTGTGGGCGCGGAGATCGACCTTACTTCCAAAGGGCTGTTTCCCGAGACTCTTCTCTTTGGCGAGGACGCCGGCCGGGTGGTAATAAGTTGTGACGACAATAAAGCAGAAATCATCCAAGAGATAGCGATAAAATGGAACGTACGGGCAGAGCGGATCGGGCGCACAGTTTCTGAACATTTGAAAATTAGCATCGACGGCAAACAGTCCGTTATGGCTTCCGTGTCTGAGCTGCGGCAGGTGTGGGATACTGCGCTTATTCAGGCATTGCAGATAATCGGGTGATCGGAAAACAACGACCGGGGAGCGACAGTGATCAACGACAAATTTCGTGAAGAATGCGGCGTAATGGCGGTCCACAGCCACCCTGAAGCCTCTACGCTTACCTACCTGGGTCTGCATCAGTTGCAGCACCGTGGTCAGGAGTCCGCCGGACTGGTTTCGTCTGACGGCGAACGCATGCATGTGCATAAAGCCATGGGGCTGGTGGTGGACATCTTCACTGAGGACTTCCTGAGCCAGTTGCGCGGCAATATTGCCATTGGACACACCCGCTACTCCACGGCCGGAGATTCCGCCGTTCTGAATGCCCAGCCCATTGTGGTGGACTGCAACAAGGGCATGCTGGCCGTCGCCCACAACGGCAACCTGGTCAATGCCCAGGAAATCCGCAGCCGCCTTGAGGCCCAGGGTTCGATCTTTCAGACCACCAGCGATACCGAGGTCATTGTTCATCTGATTGCGCAATCCAAGGAACAGGCGCTTCCTGAAGCGGTGTGTGACGCTTTGCGGCGGACGGAAGGAGCTTTTTCGCTGGTCATGATGACCCGCGACCGTATCTTCGCCGTGCGCGATCCGCGCGGCTTTCGTCCGCTTTCCATGGGACGCATCAGCAACGGCGCGGGCTCCGAGAGAGACACCATTGTTTTTGCTTCGGAGACGTGTGCCTTCGATCTGATCGGCGCCACATATGAGCGCGATGTCAAGCCGGGCGAGCTGATCGTGGTCGGCCCGGAGGGCATCTTCTCCCGCTATTACTCCGGAGAGACGAAACAATCGAGCTGCATTTTCGAGCATGTCTATTTTGCCCGGCCCGACAGCGTGGTTTTTGGACGCTCGGTGCAGACCAGCCGCGAAGCCATGGGACGTCAACTGGCCAGGGAGTCCGCGGTTGAGGCCGATCTGGTTGTCCCGGTTCCAGATTCCGGCGTGGCTGCGGCGCTGGGATATTCCTCGGAGTCCGGACTGCCGTTCCGCTTTGGCCTTATCCGCAACCACTACATTGGCCGGACGTTTATCGAACCGGAGCAGCGGGTGCGCGATTTTGGCGTAAAGCTGAAGCTGAACCCGGTCCGCAGTATCCTAGCCGGGAAACGGATCATCCTGGTTGACGATTCCATTGTGCGCGGCACCACCAGCCGCAAGATCGTCCGCATGATGCGCGATGCCGGAGCCAAAGAGATCCACATGCGGATCTCATGCCCACCCACGATTTCTCCGTGCTACTACGGTGTCGATACGCCGGTGAAAAGCCAGCTCATTGCGGCCAATAAATCAATTGAAGAGATCCGCGACTACATCGGAGCGGATTCGCTGGCCTATCTTTCTTTGGAAGGTTTGCGCGACGCCTGCGCCGAAGGTGAAAAGACGACCTACTGCACATCCTGTTACACCGGCGACTATCCCACGAAATTTGTTCCGGTGGACCAGATACATCCGGCTGTGCTGGCTGTAGCTAAGAAGGTTTAGAGCAGCGCAAAATACGACAACTCCGCGTAATTCCGCAGTAAGGTTTCAGTAGGCGCCCGGCAGAATGGGTCTCGTGTCCCTTAAGTGCAGCGGAGCAGTTCCTTCGCTGCCGCTCAGGATGACACTGATCCTTTTTGTGCGTACAGATTTTTACACCATAGGCTATTCGTACAGCTGAAGATGCACGCGATTCTGGCTGCGGCATGGAGATTTTGCGAGAAAAAAACAGGATTTCAAGGCACGTCGTAATACAAAAAGGTCCACAGAGAAGTTCACATAATCACGCTCTAATTCGCGCTCATTCGCGTGAATTCGCGGCCAAAAAACTTTCGCAAAGTTTCTTCACCACCCACTCAACATCATTCTGCTGAAACAAGCGAATAGCGGCGATGCCAGCGGCCCCGGCATTACAGCATTGCATTGTGTTCTCCAGCATGATTCCTCCCAGGGCCAGCACCGGCATGGCATTAACGGCCATGTGGGGTCTTTTGCAAGCCTGTTCCAACTGCATCAGGCCGTTAGGGTTGGGCAAATCATTTTTTTCGAAGACCGGCCCGAAGACCGCGAAGTCTGCGCCATGCGCCTCCGCGTGGGCGACTTCTTCTACCGTGTGGCAAGAAACTGCGACCACGGGGCTGATCTGCGCGGCGCGACCGAAGATCGCGCGTGCTTCGCCGGCGGTCAGGTCATTGGCCGGCAGGTGGACTCCTGCGGCCCCGCAGGCGAGCGCCACGTCGACGCGTGAATTGATCAGTAGTCTGGTATCGCCAGTTTTCGGAATCAGACTTGCAGCTTCGGCCCCCAGTTCTTCCAGTTCACGAATTGCGAGGTCCTTTTCCCTAAGTTGAATATAGTGAACACCCGCGGCAACGCACTCGGCTATCTTGCGAAGCAGTTGCGCTCTTTTCTCATGTTCATCGCCGGGAAATTGAAGGCGGTCCGTGATGTAGTAGA
>DATMMY010000033.1:0-3006 GCA_035569515.1 Candidatus Solibacter sp.
GAACGCTGAAACGCAAACATCGCTACCAGACTAACGGCAACCAACACAGGCACAAGGAACAGCACGCCATGTTCCCGGTAATTGCTCAGCAACTCGGGGCGAATGGCAAGGGTGGCCCACAAACTCACAACGGTCATGATCAATAAGATCGGCAACAGGGCCTTAGCCAGTCGCCGAGCCCGCAGGTTCAGCTCTCCCACCGTCTTGACAGCCACATAGTGCGCGCCGTGGAGCGTGAGCGCTACCAGGGCCACTACTCCGCCAATCACGGTGTACCAGTCCAGGACCCCGGGTTGCGGTCCGGTCCGCCAGTCTGTCCAGAGGGGCAGGAAAAAATACCCATCTTTCTGTAAGGGAACGCCCCGAATTACATTTCCAAGCGCCGCTCCAAAGAAGACGATCAGCAACACGCTGGACAGTGAAAAACATCCATCGAAAAAGCTGCGCCAGACAATCGAGCTGAGATGCATGCGGAGTTCAATACCGATGCCGCGCAGAATCAGGAGCCATAGCACGATCATGAGCGGAAGATAAAAACCGCTGAATCCCGAAGCATAGAGCAATGGAAACGCGAAATAGAGCGTTCCACCACCTGCGACCAGCCACACTTCATTGCCGTCCCACACCGGCCCGATGCTGCGGATGATGGTCTGGCGCTCCTGGTCCGTCCGCGCCAGGAATAGATGGACGACGCCGGCGCCGAGATCAAATCCATCCAGCACCACGTAGGCGGTGATCATCATCGCAACGAGCCAAAACCATATGAATAGCATTGTCACGCTCCTATGCCGCGGTGATGGGCATTCCGGTCCTTATCCCGGCTGAGATGGGCGCCGGACCGTGATCAATTTCACGATGAACAAGGAACAAAAATAAGATTGCCAGCAAGGCATACAGGCCCATGAAGCCGAGTAGCGTAAACAATCCATTGCCGGCGCTCACGTACTTTGAATATCCTTCGCTGGTGCGCATCAACCCGTAAACCAGCCAGGGCTGCCGGCCAAGTTCCGCGGTCAACCAACCGGCCGTATTGGCAATGTAGGGAAAGGGCAGACACAGCAAGAGAATCCAGAGCATCCACCGGGCGTTGTACAGCTTCTTGCGCCACAACAGGAGGGCCGCAACCGCCATCACTGCAACAAACAGCGTTCCCAGCCCAGCCATTACGTGATAGCTGTAATAGAGCAGCGGAATGTCGGTGGGCCAGTCGGCTCTGGGAAATTCGTTGAGGCCCTTCACCTCAGCCGTCGGCGTCCCATAGATCAGGAAGCTCAGCACCTTGTTGACCAGCAGCGGGTTGTCGATTCGCTGGCGCTCCACGTCTGGCTGGCCCATGATAACGATGGGCGCCCCGTACTCGGTTTTAAACAATCCCTCCATGGCCGCGGTGGTAGCGGGCTGATGTCTGGCCATGAACTTACCGTGTAGATCGCCCGTGGGAAAGACCTGCCCCAGCGAAAAGAGAATTCCTGAAATCACTCCCACTCGCACGAAGACCCGGCCGTACGCCGCAAACTTGCCTTCCAGCAGGTAATAAGCGCCAACTGCGGACATGACAAACGCGGCGGTAATCACGGCCCCGCTCATGTTATGGGCATATTGCAGGAGCGCCCAGGGATTGAACAGCAGGCCCCAGAAGCTGCTCACCTGATACGAGCCGTCCGCCATGCGCTCATAAGCCACGGGATGCTGCATCCAGGCGTCCGTGACGATGATGAAGAAACCGGAGATCCACGAACCCACAAAGACCAAAAAGGCCGCCCACCAGTGACCTTTGGGGCTCAGCCGCTTTTCGCTGTAGAGAAACAGACCCAGAAAAGCCGACTCCAGGAAGAATGAGAATACGCCCTCCATCACCAGTGGCTGGCCGATCACGCCGCCTGTCAGCCGGGAGAAATGCGACCAGTTCGTCCCGAACTGAAACTCCATGGGTATTCCGGTGACCACTCCCATGATGAAGTTGATACCAAAGATTCTGGCCCAGAAGCGGGCAGAATCGTTGTAGATTTCATCCCCGGTGCGCAATGCCATGGTCTTGAGCACCACAATTAGCAGTGCCAGCCCCACGGTGAGTTGAGGGAACAGGTAGTGGAAGGTGATGGTAAAAGCAAAATGAAGCCGGTGAATCAGCAGGGAAGTTTCCACTGTACCCTCCTCGCAACCACATGGTTCCGGGTCGTTCCATCATCCTGGATGTGCGCTGCCAGCGCACTCCGTCAGATTTTTCTCTGGCCAAGCTTAGGCGATTGCAATAGCTCCAACTGATTAGTATCCCAACATGGTGGGCCGGAAGCAACTCGCAGTGTGCTCTGCTGGGTTTCGATGTTTCGAACCGATACGTTCGCGGGAAGGTGTTTTCTTCGTATATTACCGCGCCCTCGTTTTTCCCGTTCTACAGAGACTGAGATTGCTTTTAGCGGTAAGCTTCGCGGCGATGGCGGACGGTGGTGATCGCGATGGTCTTCTCGCTTGTGGCATCGAAGAACACGCGCTAGTCGCCACATCGGAGGCGGAAGCCGGTGAGCGGAGGTTTAAGTTTCTTCACGTCGCCCGCATGATTGGCCAAGTAGTGATCGATGCAGTATAGAAGACGCAGATTTACAAACGCAGGTCAATTGCGCTACCATCAGGGAAAGTAGTAATACTACTGCCAGGTATCCGGGTAGCATCTCCAGCAACCCAAAGGACGTTATGTCGGCCAGTACCTTGAGCAAAGTGCATCCTGAGGCTTCGTCTCGCGACCGGATGATTGCTGTCGCCAGACGCCTTTTCTCTTCTTCCGGTTACGAGAACACTACCACTGTGGCTATTGCCCGGGAGGCCCGTACCAGCGAGTCGCAACTGGTGAAGCATTTCGGCAGCAAGGAAGGGCTGTTGGAGGCAATTTTCGACGAGGGCTGGGCCAGGCTGCGGATGCAAATGGCCAATGTTCAGGCGATCATCTCTCCCCGTGAGCGGCTCAAGGCCATCATGAGGGAGGTGCTCCAGGTTTTTGCCGAAGACCCT
>DATMMY010000034.1:0-10020 GCA_035569515.1 Candidatus Solibacter sp.
ACCGGCCATTGCGTTTTCTACAACTTACAAGGGAGTCTCTGGAGAGGGGCACGACTTTCACAGCTTGCGGAAAAATTCTTTTTCGTCTCTCGTTTTGAAAGGGCACAGCCTGTCCTAGAGGTGAGCTTGCGAGCCGAAGGAGCTTCAGCCGTGGCGTATATTGTCGAAAATACATCCGGCTTTAGCCGCTGAGGTACCGTTCTTCTGGTTGCAAAAGACTTTTTCCGCAAGCTGTTTCAGTGCCGGACCCGCGTCTCAGTGTCCGCTGGTGGTGGCCGCTGGCGCTCCTGCCGGTTTCAGGTATTTCCCATACCAGCCTAAATACCGGTCAATCCTGTCTTTCTGGTAGCTCGGACGCATAATGCCATGTTTCTCGCCGGGATACACCACCAACTGGGTCGGCACGCCCAGACTGCTGAGTGCCTGGTACATCTGTTCTCCCCCAACCAGCGGCACATTGAAGTCTTTTTCGCCGCCCATAAAGAGCGTCGGAGTCGTGATCTGGTCGGCGTGCAGGAATGGATAGGAGATCTTGATCCAAGGTTCCAGTCCTACCTTCCAGGGCGCGCCAATCTCTTCATCGTACTGAATGATGTACTGGTCAACTCCGTAAAGCGCGATAGGAAAGGCAGTCCCGGCGCCGCTGGTCGCAGCCTTGAAGCGGTGGTCTTTGGCAATGATGGCATCGGTCAGGATGCCTCCATAGCTCCAGCCGCCCACGCCCAGGTGGTCGGGATCGGCGATGCCAATGGAAAGCACGTAATCCACGGCAGCCTGCAGATCCACGACCTCCTTGTTACCCCAGTCGGAGGCTATCGCGGTCTGATATTTTTCGCCCCGGCCTGAGCTGCCGCGATAGTTCACCGCAACCACCACGTAGCCGTTGGCGGCAAAGATCTGGCGCTCAAAGCTGAAAGAATGCTGGTCCTGGCCGTTGGGGCCGCCGTGGATGCGCAGCAGTGTGGGATACTTCTTGCTCGCCTCATAATCGGGCGGCTTCACAATCAGACCGTGGACCTCATTACCGTCTTTGGCTTTGCAGGAGAACTCTTCGGTTGTTCCCAATTTGAACTCGGCCAGCAAAGCGTCATTATGGTGGGTGAGAGGGCGGAGCGCGCCATTCTCCAGCGCCTGGACCTCGGGAACGGTATTGTCGTTCGAAGCCAGCAGGGCCAGCCGTCCATCTTTGCCCTGGGCCAGGGTGGAGACTACGCCCGGCGTCTTGACCATCCTCTCGATCGCGCCGCCACTTGAAGCAACGCGTGCCAGATACTGCGAACGGTCATCGGCCACCAGGAACACGATGGAGAAACCGTCGGGACTGAAGCGCGGGGCTGAGACGCCGCGATCAAAATCGCTTGTAAGAATTTTTGGCTCGCCGCCGCCCGCCACTGGCACGACCGCAAGGCGGTTCATGTTATACGCATCCTGCTTGGCGCCGCTGCTTTGCAGATAGACCAGCCGCGTGCCATCGGGACTCCATTCGGCCTGTGCGCGCGAAGCGGAAGAGTGTACGCCGTCATAGTGCGTCAGCGGTCTGGGTGTCGCGCCAGCGCGGGCGTCAATCACAAAGACGTTCCATGTGTTGTAGCGCTCCGCGTCCTTGCCCTCTTTACCCAGGAAGGCGATGGAGCGTCCATTGGGCGACCATGTGGGCGAGCTGGCTTCAAGAGTCTCAGCGGTCAGCATCTCGGTCTTTTTTGTGGCGATATCGAACAGGACTAGCCGCGCGGGCTTTTGCGTCAGGTAGCCGAATTCATCCTGCTTAAAGTGATAGCGGTCAATCACGATAGGCTTAGGCGCTTTCGATGGCGTGGGGCTGGGACTTGCGCCTGGAGCCGGACTGGCGCTGGGGGGGGCGCTGGGTGTCGCGGTTGGGCCCGGCCCGGATGCATCGTCGTCTGGCTCATTGGGGTCGCGCTCCGTCATGACCAGCAGGAGTTGTTTGGAGTCCGGCGACCAACTGTAGGATGAGATCCTGCCCTTCACATCGGTGAGCTGCTGGGCCTCGCCGCCCATGCGGTCGAGGAGCCAGACCTGGGTCCCTTTTGTCTTGCCTTTGCGTCCGGAAAGAAATGAGAGGTAATGGCCGTCGGGACTCCAGCGCGGCGCAGTTTCGTTTTCAGGACTGGATGTAAGCCGCACCTGCTGGCTGCCATCCCAACTCACCATCCATACATCGCTGTCGCTCTTATCGGCAGTGGTATCCACGGAATTGAGGGTGTAGGCCACCCATTTGCCTTCGGGCGAGATCTGCACGTCGCGAACATCCTGGAAGCGATGCATATCGTCCACCCGGAGCGTCCGCTTGGTGGCGGACTGACCCAGCGCCAGAGACGCCGACAACAAAACAATCGCAAAATAAAGCTTGTGAGTTCTGAACATGGCCTAAGAGTCTACACCAAAGACTTCAGCTTCCTTTGCGTCCTTAGCGCCCCTTGCGGTGGAAGCTTTTAGTTCAGCTTACGCATGCTAATTAAGGGCAATGTAGATGCGTCTGCTCTGGCCCGATCGCAAAGATTGGAGACGGGCGCCTTGAAGGAACTATAATCGGGCCAGACTCACAGGAGAGGAGATTTCCAAAATGTTCTGCGATGGCTGTGGGACCCAAGTACAGCCCGGTCAAACGGTTTGCGGCAAGTGCTCAAAACCTCTTACTGGTTATGTCCGGGAAAAGAACCGCATGGAACAACATGTTCACCTGTTGGGAATTTTCTGGATTGTGTATTCGATTTTGCACGGCATCGCGGGAGTCGTTTTGATGATCCTCGCCAATACTCTCTTTGGGCCCATTGGTCGATCGGATATCGGTGCGCCCTCGTTTCTTCAACCCCTGCTTTCAGTCATTGGAATTCTCTTGAGCATTAAGGGGATTGTGGGCGTTGCTGCCGGCTACGGACTGATGCAGCGCGCGCCCTGGGCCCGGATTACGATTGTGGTCCTGGGCTTTTTGGCCTTGTTGAATGTCCCTTTCGGCACTGCGCTGGGCATCTACACCATCTGGGTGCTGCTTTCACCCGGAGCCGATACTCAGTATCAGTCACTCGGGCATTCTGTCTCGGCGTGATCTTGGGTTTCAAGACTTTGGATTTGAAGAGCTCGGGTTTGAAGAGCCTGAGTTGAAAATAACGGGATGCAGCGCCACATCAGCGGTCGTGAGGTTGACCTCGTTTTTCTCCGTGACCTCCTTGATCTTATTTTAGGTTTTCTCTGCGCCTCCGCGTCGGAGCCTGTCCTCGAGCGTAGCGAAGGACGGTGAAACTAGTTTTTGTTTTCTCTTATCTTCTCCGTGTCGGAGCCTGCCCTCGAGCATACAAGGCACAGTATTAGTTTTTCTCTTCCACCCGGGCGCTCCCGTAGTAGAGTTGTTGCAAGGAGGGAACCAATATGCCGACGCCCAACAATAAAGCAGTGGTTCACCGCTGGTTCGAAGAAGTATGGAACCAGGGCCGGGAAGCCACGATTGATGAATTGTTTGCCACTGACGGCGTAACCATTGGATTAGGCGAGAGCGATGTAGAAGTTCGCGGACCCTCGCAGTTCAAAACATTCTTCTATAATCTTCGAACGGCCTTTCCGGACCTGCAGATTACCATCGAAGACACTCTGGCCGAGGGCGAGAAAGTTGCCGTGCGGCTGAAGATCGAAGGCACTCACAAAGGTGAGGGGATTGGTCTGTCCCCGACTGGCCGGCGTATCAGCATTGCAGGCATCCTTATCATTCGATTTGCCGATGGCAAATTTGTGGAAGCCTGGAATAGCTGGGACCAGCTTGGAATGCTGCGGCAAATTGGCGTCATACCTGCCGCTGAGAATGACCGGTTCCTGGCCGCACGAGGTTGAACTGGAGACAAATGCGAAGACGGCCCTGTTGGCAAATCATTGGATTGAAGCTGCTGCTGGTGGCCGTCTTGCTGGTTTCCATCCTGATGGCGGCGAGCGTCCAGCGATTGTCCGCAAGCCAGCCGGTCCAGGACTACCTGGTATTCGCAGTCTGCGAATCGGCGGACACTTTGGTGCTGCTTCGTTTTGGCCCCGGCGGGCTGCACGTGGAAAAGCAGGCGAGAGTCGGCCTGATGCCCATGGATATTAATGGGCCGCACGGTGTCGCCGTCTCTCCGGACAAGAAATATGTCTATGTGGCCGTAGGCCATGGGCGACCCTACGGCTCTGCCTGGAAGTTCGATGCTGCCACGCTGACCTCCATGCAGTACACCAACCTGGGATTGTTTCCGGCCACCTCAGACATCAGCAAAGACGGCAGCTTCCTCTATGTCGCCAATGCCAATTTTCACGGAGACATGGAACCCTCGTCCATTTCCGCCGTCGCCACCGACGAGATGATTGAGGTTAAGCGGATTCCTACCTGTATCATGCCCCATGGTTCACGGTTCAATCCGCAGGGAACGAAGCACTATTCCGCGTGCATGATGGACGACCTGCTGGTTGAGATCGATACCGCCAGCTTTACCGTCAGCCGCCATTTTGGCTTGAGCCAGGGCAAGGAAATGGGCATGGCCGGCGCTCCCGCGGCGCATGATCCTGATTCTCATAACCCTGGTCTGCATAACCCTGGCCCGCATAACGAAGCCGCTCACGGCGAAGGCGCGGATAACGGGGCCTCGCGCAAAGATGACTCACACCAAGCCGTCTCGCACAAAGAGCTCGCATGTACGCCTACATGGGCGCAGCCCTCGAACGACGGTTCCATCGTCTATGTGGCCTGCAACCAGACCAGCGAGATCGTTGCGGTGGACGTGAAGACATGGAAGATGGTCCGTCGTTTTCCGGCTGGGCCGGGAGTTTACAATCTCGCCATGACCAAAGACGGCCGCCTTATCGCTACCAACAAGCGCGGCCAATCGGTTTCGGTGTTCGACCCTTCCACGGGGAAAGAGCTTGCCAGAATACCCACGAAACGCAAAGTCGTGCATGGCGTGGTGGTTACGCCCGACGACCGCTATGCCTTCATCTCAGTGGAAGGAGTTGGCGCTGAGCCGGGCACCGTGGAAGTGATTGATCTCGAATCGCTCAAGACCATAGCTACAGTGGACGTGGGAGAGCAGGCAGCAGGCATTGACGTCTGGAAAACCGAGCCAACCAAGGCGGAGGAAAAGACCGCGGCAGCAGAAGGTCAAAAGCGGTAGCCACGAATTACGCGAATGAACACGAAAATAGACCCTGCTATCGGGAAATATGATTGCTACCAATAAGCGCGGCCAAGGGTCTAAAAGATCGCCAAAACGAAATTCAAGAACTGAGGGGAAATAAACATAATGCGCAAACCGCGTATCCTGATCGTGGTATCGGGTCTGTTGGCAGTGAGTTGCTGTGTGTGGTCTCAGGAGGCCAAGCCAAAGGCGGAAGAGCCCGCCTCGGTAGAGATCATGCCCCAGGTGACCGATGTCCATGTCGGCGACAAGATCAAACTGACCGCGGCAGGCAAAGATGCTGCCGGGAAGCAGATCGAAGGCAAGCCTGCCGCGTGGTTTGCCGCACCCGGCGACGTTGCTTTCGTCGATGATGCAGGCACGGTAACTTTCTTCGCGCCGGGCCGGGCCACCCTGGGCACGGTCATCAATGGAAAACCCGGCTACCTTCGCATCAACGTCTTGCCCATGGATGTCGCTCGCATCGAGATCGAGCAGCCGGGACGCCCTGTGGTTGTGGGAGGAGTGCTTAAGCTTTCGGCCACTCCTCGAACGGAAAGGGGGGATCCGCGCGAGGAGAAGGCGGTCGAGTGGAGTTCGGCAAATCCATCATTGGCAACTGTAGACGGGGCGGGCGTGGTGAGTGGGATTGCGCCGGGCTCGGTAAAGATCCAGGCAAAATCCGGAGCTGCGGTGGGCTCCGTCACAATCAAGATCACCACGGACCCGGTGCAGAAACTTGCCATCGCGCCTAAGTCCACCAAGGCGCGCACCGGTGACGTGATTCACTTCACCGCCTCGGCGCGCGACAGCAAGGGCGGGCCAGTCAAGAATCCATCTATCGTCTGGTCGTTGAGCGGCTCGGGGGCCACCATCTATCCGGATGGCGGCTTTGTTGCCGAAGAGCCGGGTACCTATCTCATCGGCGCCAGCAGCGGCCAGCATCAGGCTACCGCCTCTATTGTAGTTACTCCGCGTAATGTGGAAAGGGAGATTGAGGTCGTTTCCCACGTTCTATTCTCGAACGAGCAGGCCTCCGAAGAATGGATCATTGGGAGCCATGCATACCTGGGTACTATTTCCGACCATCTCAACGTCTATGACATAGCGGACCCGGCGAACCCCAAGATGCTGGACTCGCTCAAGGTGGATGCACGGCTCATCAATGACGTAAGCACCACGCCGGATGAGCGCATTGGCGTGATTACCCGCGAAGGAGCATCGAACCGAAAGAATGGCATCGTGTTCCTTGATACCTCGGATGCAGCCCACCTGAAGGTGATCTCCGAATACACCGCCACAGTTACCGGCGGCGTGCACAGCGCCTTCGTGGATGGCCACTATGTCTATGTTACCGACGATGCCACCGGCTCACTCCGGGTGATTGACTTTCAGGACGTGAAAAATCCCAAGGAAGTGGCCCGTTATGAAGTTGCCCACAAAGCTGAAGCTGATCAGCCAAATGCGCCGGCCCCTTCCGAGTTTTCGAAAGGGCTCTACCTGCACGATCTCCAGGTGAAGGATGGTCTTGCTTACCTCGCATATTGGAGAGATGGTCTGGTGATTCTGGACGTGGGCAACGGCATGAAGGGAGGCAGCCCCGAACATCCTCAGGAAGTGGGACGTTTTTTTTGGAACCACCACGAACTCTATGGCGATGGCTGGATTGCGGGAACCCACAGCACATTCCGTTACAAGAACTATCTGTTTGTGGGTGATGAGGTCTTGCCTGACCTGTTCAACATCGGAAGCCGGGAGAGAATTCCAACCAGGGCCATATTGCACGTCCTGGACGTGACCGATCTGCAACATCCCCGCGAGGTGGCCCAGTACCAAGTGCCCGAGGGAGGCTCCCATAATTTCTGGGTAGCCAACGACATTCTCTATGAAGGCTATTACAACGGAGGCGGCCGCGTGTTGGATGTCTCCGGGGAGCTTCGGGGGGACTTGTACCGCCAGGGACGCGAGATCGCCCGGCTCTGGACCGGCGACCCCAAAGGCTTTCGTCCAAATCTCCCGATGACCTGGGGAGGCCAGCCCTGCTCCATAAAGTGCAGCAGCGACCTTCTCAACGGCCTGATCTACTTCAACGACATCAATTCCGGCCTATGGATAGCAAAACTGGGCAAGCCCAAATACCGGGGATCGACATTTGCCACGCCTACGCGTGAAAGCAATGGAGTGATTCATTAGGAATTTGAAAAGGAATTTAAAATTTAAAAATTAAAAATCAAAACGGGCTCTCGGCTGTTTTCAGTTTACTTTGGCCAGATAGTAAAGTCTCGCAAGGCAAACCGATGCATCTTGTACATCCCCTGCACAGCTTCGTTTAGCTCCAAAAGGTGGCCTCGGCTCAACTCCAGCGGGTGCTCCTCCGGCTGGTATACGGTGCGGATCGGGTAATCAAGATAGGGAGTGCGCGTTTGTTCGATGTGGGTTCCCAGCACGTGGGCCACGATTTTCCCCCGCGTGAAATCCACCAGCCGCTGGACGCTGCGGAGGAATTCTATCCCATCGGCTACGTAGATCCGCCCGGGATATAACGTATCTCCGGTAAAGAGCACCCCGGTTTGCCGGTCGTAGATGGCAATGGACGAAGCTTCGTGTCCCGGAATTGCAATCACATCCAGAACGCGCCCGCCGAGGTCATAAGTCCTGAAGTCTTCCGGCCACTTCTGGAAGCCAAAGAAGGCCTGCACGGCGGCCACCGTGGGTGCGATCACCGTGGTCTGCGGAAGGGCCTTCATCGCATCGTCGCCGGAAATGTGGTCGCCATGACCGTGCGTGTGGGCCACAATAAGGGGAATACTCTCCCGCTTGTTGCGGGCCAGCCAGCGGTCGATCACGCTCTTCACGACCTCGGCGACGTCGGTCTTGCCCGCGCCGGTATCCAGCATCATGACCTTGTCTTTGCCGAAAATGAGATAGAGAAATGGCTTCTCATAGTTGGAGCAGCCAGACTCGCGCAGAATGTAAAGGTCCGGGTTATATTCGTGCACCTGAAACTCCGGCTTCGGCGGACACTGCGGCCCGCTTACGTTCCAGGCCGCCGGCAGAACTCCGGGACGCACCCCTCCGCCATCCGGTTGAGGCGACTGGGCCTGGACACCCACGGACATCGCAGCCAAAAGACCCAATGCGATCACGCGCAAAGAAAAGAAATTCATCGGTATTTCTCAGTCCTCATTGTTGGGATCAGCAGGAACAAGATAACAGTTTAGCCACGAATTCGCGCGAATGAACGCGAATTAAACCAGCGCGGCGGTGGCAACCAAAACAACACCTGCCACTGAGAGACCAGGGAACGAAGATACGCAAGTCGGATTCACCGCGGAGACGCGGAGGCGCGGAGAAGAAAATGCGAGAAGAAGCGATCTTAGAAGCCGACCGTTTTCTTGTTTTTTCTCGCCCTGTACGATTTTTTAAAGTGCCCGTTTCGGGGCTGTAGTGCAATTGGTGCGGCTCATCTCCCTGCAATTTTCTTCAGGTTTTTCTTCTCCGTGTTACTAATCGTGAAAATCTTGTTGTCCCGCGAAGTGGTCTTGCTTTTCTCCGCGACCTCCATGATCTTTTTTGGTTTCCTCCGCGCCTCCGCGTCTCCGCGGTAAAAACTGGGTTATGGTTTCCTCAGTGTCTCAGTGCCTCCGTGGTAGGTGTGGTTTTTTAGTTGTGGCTATGCTGCGCTGTGCCTGCGCGGCTCCATGGTGGATTTGGTGTTGCCTTTCAAAGGGTTGTTTGAATCGGCGCAAGATCAAAAGCCTGGGCCAGGAGTTCATACGAGCGCATCCGTGCGCGATGATCATGCACAATTGTCACAACCATGAGCTCGTCCAGTTGAAGTGCGGTGGCCATTTTTGAAAGCTGGTCACGCAATTGCTCGGGCGTGCCGGCAAAGTAGCGGGGCCATTCGCTGTTTTCCGCGTTGGGCCGAGGTGCAGGCGGACCCAACTCCTGGATTGCCTCTTCCACTGTGGGAATCGGACCAACCTGCCCTTGCCGGATACGGCGCCGAAATAACTTGGCACTCATCAGCAGGCGCTGGGCTTCCTCATCGGTGTCTGCGCAGAGCACACCCAGCGCAACGATGGCCTGGGGTGTAGACCGATACCGCGACGGCTTGAAATGGAATCGGTATTGCTCAATGGCTGAGCGAGTCGGTTCCGGATCAATGAAATGGGCAAAGGCGTATGGCAAGCCGAAGTGTGCTGCTGCATCCGAGCTCCATGGGCTTGAACCCAGTAGCCATACATGGGGACTTCCGGGCATCTCCGGCGAAACTTTGATCCGTCCGAAGGGGTGATTGGCGGGGAATCCGCCGTGTAGGAAGTTCATGAGTTCGGTCAATTGTGCCGGGAAGTCATCAACCCGGGCTCGCTCGCTTCGATCGCGGCGCAAGGCATAAGTTTCCAACGAACTCCCGCCGGGCGCGCGTCCTACGCCCAGGTCAATCCTTCCGGGATAAAGAGCATGGAGCATGCGGAACGCCTCCGCAACTTTCAGCGGGCTGTAGTGGGGCAGCAGGATGCCACCGGAGCCGACGCGGATCGAAGAGGTCTCGGCCGCTACCCGGGCAATCAGAACTTCAGGCGCAGGACTGGCCAGCGCCTCCATGGCGTGGTGCTCGGCGATCCAGTAACGGGTGTAACCCAGGCGCTCGGTCAGGCAAGCCAGTTCAATGGTGTTGTGCAAAGCGTCCGCCGGAGTGGATCCGACAGAAACCGGAGATTGATCAACGACCGAGAGCTTCAGAGAGATATTCCTTCCTGCATATTTGATTCGACAATTACTATTAAGGGACTATAAAAATTAAGGAACTATAAAAGTGCGATCTATATAAAAGTGTCATCCCGAGCGTAGCGCCGCAAAAAAG
>DATMMY010000035.1:0-6663 GCA_035569515.1 Candidatus Solibacter sp.
CCCATGAGCCTGCTCTTGTTGATGAGGAGGAGCATAAAGACCAGCACCGCGGGCAGCAAAACTCCATTCAGCACCTGCGAGAGCAGCGTGACCTTAATGAGCGGGAAATTTGGAATCAGGATGACGGCCGCCCCCGCCGCCACCAGAATGGTATAGAACCAATAGAAGACTGAAGCCTCTCTGAATTTCTTGTCCAGTCCGGATTCAACGCCCAACCCTTCACAGACTGTGTACGCGGTGGACAGGGGGAGGATTGACGCCGCAAAGAGCGAGGCATTGAATAGCCCGGCGCCAAAGAGAAGTTCGGCATATTTGCCTGCCAACGGACCGAGAGCGCTGGCGGCATCGGCTGCATTCTGAATGTCGCGATGGTTGTGAAGGTAAAGGGTCGCGGCACAGGCAACAATGATGAACCAAGCCACGATATCGGTGAAAAAACAGCCAAAAATCACGTCGAGCCTGGAGGTCTTGTACTGGCGTGCTGTGACGCCTTTTTCCACGATCGAGGCTTGCAGGTAAAACTGCATCCAGGGTGCGATGGTGGTGCCAATGACCCCCACCAGCATGTAAATGTAGTCCTTGTGCCAAAAGACTCCTTGCTCGGGAGGCACGACCGTAGCTTTGATCGCCTCGCTCCAGCCGGGCCTGGCCAGCACCCCGGCGATGATGTAACAGATGTAAAAGAAGGACGCCGCCAGAAAAATCTTTTCCACGCTCTTGTAATTGCCCTTGACCACCAGCAGCCAGACCACGCCGGCGGAGATGGGCACGCTGATGTATTTGGAGATGTGCAGGAGTTCAAGGCTGGTGGCGATTCCCGCAAATTCCGCAATCACATTGGAGAAGTTCACCACCACCAGAGCGGCCATCATGAGGAAGGTTACCCGCAGGCCGTACTCTTCACGGATGAGATCGCTGAGCCCTTTGCCGGTAACTGCACCCATGCGGGCGGACATCTCCTGCACTACGATCAGGGCAAGAGTGATGGGAATGATGCTCCAGAGAAGTTGGTATCCGAAATGGGCGCCAGCGGACGAGTAGGTATAGATGCCGCCGGCATCATTGTCAACATTTGCGGTAATAAATCCCGGGCCTATGACTGCGAACAGCAGCAGGATCCGGGTCTTCCAGTGCTTGAGCCATTTCATTGGGCACTTGCATACACAATTTCAACCGATGCCGCAGAATAAATGAGGGGGCAGGAAAGAACAACCACCTTTGTGAAAATGATGTAAAAATTCGCAGGTTCGAGGCTAAACCTTGCTGCGCAGGATGCTGATCACATCGTCGGCGGTGATAATTCCGCTCAAATGCATGTCACTATCCACGACGGGCAGGCTCTGCAGGTTGTACTTATCGAACATCTCGGCCACTTCACTTTCGCTGACGTCGGCTTCACAAAAAATCACATGCTCAGGACTGAGAGTCGATAGTTTGGTGTCCGGTGTGGCCAGGACGAGTGCGAGGAGGGGAACGGCGCCTACAAGTTTTTCGTCGGAATCCACCAGGAAGATGGTACTGATGGTGTCGGTAGCGCCTTCGAATTCGCGCAGCCTGTTGATGGCATCGGCGACTGTGGCATCGGGCGGCAGGGCCAGATACTCGTTGGTCATGCGTCCGGCAGCCGTGTTCTCCTCGAAGGCCAGCAGTTCAGCCACTTCCTGTCGCTCTTCGGGCTCCATCTCTTCCAAGATTTCGTCGGAGGTCTCCTGAGGCAGGTCGCCTAACAGGTCAGCAGCCGCGTCGGGGTCCATCTCTTCCACAATGTCGGCGGCCTTGTCTGAGTCAATGGAGCTCATCAGTTCTACCTGGAGCTTGGGATTGATCTCCTCCAGGGCCTCGGCGGCCACGTCTTCATCCAGCGAACCGAAGACCGCTTCGCGCTCCGCTGGGGCAAGTTCTTCCAGGATGTCCGCAATATCGGCGGGATGGAGCTTGGAAAGCCGCTCGTACTCCAGCTTCAGGTGGACCCGCCGGGCCGGATCGGTCTCAATCAGATCCACAAACTCCCAGGGAAGGTTCTTCTCCGGCAGGCGCACTACCAGGGCTTCAACCGCCTTCATCGGCGCGAGCCCTTTCAGCAATCGGCGGACGGCCCCTCGCAACCCCACATCCACTTTGCCGATTTTGAGCTTCAAAGTGCCATTGGCCGGCTCCTGGCGCAGGTCAATATCATTGACCCGCACGACCTTGCGGCCATGGATATCGATGATTTGCTGATCCAGCAAGTCCCGTTCCAGCAACAACAGCCCTTCCGAACTGACCAGATGCGGCCATTCCACGACCTTGTCTTTCGTCCGGACAACCCTGCCTTGCATGGGCAATACGGACTTCAACGGGACCAGCCGGTCGCCATCGCGGCTCTTAACGATAAAGTCGGAGATGTGGTTGGGATCGTGCTGGGGCGAGATTGCCACTTCACGCACATGGCCGGCCAGTTCCCCGGAACTGTCATACACCGGAGCGCCAATTATGCTTGAAAGCGCGATCTGCTCCATGAATTGGCCTCCAAAGGCAGAATACCGAAAGCTGTTAGGCTATTCCAGCAAAGAATCAGCAACTCGGTTTGACATTTTCATGCAGGGCTAGGCAAACTACCGATTCACCTTATACTGTGTCATACGCAAATGAGTTCAAGCGTGGCCCCATGCGGGCAGAAATTGTGAACCATCGCGCTAAAAACCGGGTCTCGTATACGCTGGATTCCACGTTGGAGAGCGTCAACAAGGCTGAACAAAAAGCCACTGAAATCGCATCTAACTCAGGATTTAGCGAAGACGAACAGCATCATATCGCTATGGCGGTTCGAGAAGCCGCGGTGAATGCCGTGCTTCACGGCAACGCTTACGATCCCCGGAAAAAGGTGTTTGTCGTGTATGAGCTGACCTCTGAGTCCATGGTCATTACCATTACCGACCAGGGCAAAGGACTGGATCCGCAACGCATTTCTGATCCGCTTGCGCCGGAAAACCTTATGCGGCAGTCCGGGCGGGGTATATTCCTTATTCGGGCTTTTATGGACGAGGTAAAGATCAGAAAGCTGGATCCCGGCACCGAGATTACTTTAATCAAACATGTTGGCCGCGAGGCCGCGAATACCAAGGAGGAAACAAAGTGACCATGAAAGCAAACAACCGGCAGGTGGGTGGTGTGACCATCGTCGACCTGAGCGGACGTATAACCCTTGGGGAAGGCAGCGTCGTATTACGGGACACCATCCGCGACCTGGTCAGCAAAGGGAAAAACAAGATCCTGCTCAACCTGGCTGATGTCACGTACATCGACAGTTCCGGAATCGGCGAACTGGTCAGCGCCTTCACCACCGTCCGCAACCAGAATGGCGAGTTGAAGCTCTTGAAACTCACCAAGAAGGTCCACGACCTGCTCCAGATCACCAAGCTTTACACCGTCTTTGATATCAAGGACGATGAAGCAATCGCCGTCCAGGCCTTTACTCAGTAAAAGCTTTTCCGCAGGCGGGGCAACGCCCCGCCTGCGTTGAGGTTCCTCATGCCTAGAATCTCCCAACTTGACCGCTCCCAGGTAGCCGATGAAACGGGCGCCATTTATGACCACTTCATGAAGGTCCGGGGCAATGTCCCGAACATGTTTCGTACTGTGGCCCACCGTCCGGAGATCCTGAAAACCATGATTGCCCACTTTCGAGCTGTCATGGAGACCGGAACCGTTTCAGCCAAGCTAAAAGAACTGGTTATTACCCGCACCTCGCAGATCAACCGATGTGAGTATTGACTAGCCTCCCACACCGTCTTGGCAAGACGGCTCGGATGGACGGATGACCAGATTAACAACCTCCACAATTTCGAAAACCGGAGCGATTTCACCGACAAGGAAAAGGCCGCTCTGCGCCTGGCTGAGCGCACCACCAAGGATGCTCACAGCATCGATGACCAGCTCTGGACCGAGCTGCGGCAGCATTTTGATGAAGGCGAGATCATTGAGTTGCTGGCGGCCATTGGGCTTTTCAACTACTTCAACCGCTTCAATGACGCGTTGCGGATGGAACCCACAAAATAGATTGGGTGATTGGGTGAGTTGGTAATTGGGTAATTTCAAAACCACTAGGCTTATTCTTTATCGGATGATTTGCGTGTTTGATTTTCAATTACCAAATTACCCACTCACCCAATCCCTCTTGCCCACTTACCCAATTTTCACCTGACCGTAACTCGGTCCTGAATTCTCTGATACTCGTCTGCGGAAACAATGTTTCGGCTTTCCAGATCTTCCTTGGCCCGGTAAGGGCGGCCTGAAATAATGCGATTTGCGGATTTGGCGTCTATTCCAGGAAGAGTCATGAGCTGTGACTTGGAGGCGGAATTGAGGTTTACAGCTTTCTGGTCGGCGTTCCAGCCCTCGCGCACGCCCTCGGCAACGGCGGACCCTTGCTTGCGCGCTTCTTCCGCACCCTTCTTGATTTCCTTGCCTGCTTCCTTCGTGGCTTGCTTGAGCTCTGCGGCAGTCTTGGCGGCCTCTTCACGGGTCTTGTTCGGATCCTGATTATTGCAACCGGCGAAACCCAACAGGCAAAGTGCGATGGCGCAAAGCAGTTTCATGGTTCCTCACCGTTGTTACTGAATGTCTTTCCTTGGTAGCCCGGTACCAGCAGCAACATAAGTCTACAGTTATCTTGGTTGGAGTCCACAGTCACATCGCAAGTTGCCACACAGAGCAGAGTTTCGCAGTATGTACAGAGCAGAATTTAGAGGATTAATAAACACCGTCTCCCTTTTGTCATCCTGAAGCGCGTTCTTTGCGCTGAAGGACCTATGGATTCGAATGCGCTGCCAAATTTACCCGCGCTTGTGCTTCCTGGTGGGCCTTCCTTGGCTTTTATTTTATGTTTGAAAAACTCTTCGGATGAAGCTTATTCGTTCAACCCGATCCTCGCAAGAGAGATCGTTTCGCCCCAGGCGTAATGCATGGGTTCTTCGGGGCAAAAGCGCCCCTCAGAATGACAAAAGGGAGAGAGTTTCGTTGATTTATAAAAATCCAAATCCAAAAACCGCCCTACGTCGAAGCTCCAGCCCCGCTCTTCTCACTGTTCAGCCGTGGAGCATAGCGGCTGCCATATACCAGGATCACCCCTGATAACGCAGCGGCAATGAATGTGACCCAAAAGCCGGTCTGTAGAGAAGATGTCTTGTCGGAGATCCAGCCGATGATCGAGGGGGAAGGCACATCCCCCAGCAGGTGAATTACAACAACGTTCACGGCCAGCGCCGTGGAACGTATCCTGGCGCTCACTGAGTTCACGATAGCGGCATTGAGCGGACCGGTATTGAGCAGCAGAAAAAACTCAGCGACACACATGGCGGGAAACATCGGCCTCCCGGTCACGTAAATGGCCACCACCATCAGCGGGACTGCAGCCAGCATCGCCACCCCCGAGAGAGTGTAATACGCGCCGTGGTGGCGTTGAAGCAGCCTGTCGCCCAGCCATCCCCCTGAGAGCGTAGCGACAATCGCGGTAGCGCCGGTCATGGCGGCAAAGATTGTGGCAGCTTCATCAAGAGGAATGTGGCGGATTCGATTGAGGAATGTGGGAATCCATTGCTGAAGTCCGCCAAGGGCGAACGTGTACATGGCCAGGCCCAGGGTCGCGCTCACAAACGCGCCATTTCGCAAAAGACCGGGAAGGGTCGAACGCACCTCGGATGCCGTGACCGAATCCGTTTTTCCACGCTCCGGCTCTGGCATAAACCACAGTACCAGTGCCAGCAGAAAGCCGGGAACGCCGGCTACCATGAAAGGCGCGCGCCAGCCAAAATGGACACCCATCGCCCCGCCCAACCCAATCCCCAATCCAGTACCCAAAGGCAGCGCGAGATTAAAGATCGAGAGCATACGCCCGCGCCGTTCCAGAGGAAACGAATCCGCAATCAATGTAGGCGCAATCACGGCGTAACTGGCTTCGCCGATCCCCACCATGATGTGCCGGAACAACAACTCGCTGTAGGTGTGAGTGATGGCGCTGAGCAACGTGAACCCGCTCCAGATGAATATGCCGATGGCTACGATCTTCCTGCGCGAAAATCTATCGCCCAGATAGCCGGCCAAGGGTGCGGCGCATAGATACGAGAGGAAAAATGCGCTGTTGAGAGCCCCCAGCTGGGCATCATTGACTGAGAACTCTTTCTTGATCAGGGGCTGCACCCCAAACAAGACCGAGCGATCAATGTAATTCAGAACATTCAGGCCGGTGAGCAGCGCGAGCGTCAGGCGAGGGTAAAGTTTGGGCTGCATTGAAGCAGCGCCATTATAGCGGCTCCAGATTATTTCCTGGGCCTGGTTATTTTCTGGGTCTGGGCCAGCGGGCTTCAACGGTTGTGCCAATCCCGCCACGGGGACGAAACACGCCTTTCACCAGCGTCCATTTAGGACGGGCGGCCCGCACCACGTCTTCCAGCACTTGGTTGACGATGTTCTCCTGAAAGATGCCAAGATTGCGATAGTGGAGCAGGTACTCCTTGAGCGACTTAAGCTCCAGGCATAACTTGTGCGGCACATAGCGGATTTCCAGCAAGCCAAAGTCAGGCAGCCCGGTCTTGGGACACACCGAGGTAAACTCCGGCACATCGACCAGGATCTCATACGAAGGAAACTGGTTCGGCCATGTGTCAATTTCAGGAAACTTGTGGT
>DATMMY010000036.1:0-3784 GCA_035569515.1 Candidatus Solibacter sp.
TCCGTAACCCACCATGCGGGTCTGGGTCTCACGCGCAATCAGCTTGGGAGTGGTCCCGCTGGAAATCAACGAATGGAAGCCGCTGATGGCCCCGCAGGCAATAGTGATGAAAGCGAAAGGAAAGAGGCTTCCCGCAAACACAGGCCCGGTGCCGTTGATGAAGCGAGTAATTGCGGGCATCTGCAAGGTCGGCCGGACTGCGATGACTCCAATGACCAGAATTGCGATGGTGCCTAGCTTCACAAAGGTGCTCAGGTAATCACGCGGCGCCAGCAGCAGCCAGACCGGCACGGCAGAAGCGGCAAAGCCATAGGCAATGATGAGGATGGCAAGTGTGGGACCCGCAAAGGTGAAGAGACGAGCGGCATTCGGGGTCTGCGAGACCCATTGCCCGCCAAAGATGGCCACCATAACCAGCAGGAAACCAAGGACCGAGGCTTCCAGAACCTTGCCGGGGCGGATATAGCGCAGGTAGATGCCCATGAGCAAAGCAATGGGAATGGTCATCCCGATGGTAAACGTCCCCCAGGGACTGTCTTTCAAGGCATTCACAACCACCAGCGCCACCACCGCCAGCAAGATGACCATGATGCTGATAACTGCCACAAACGCCACAACACCCGCGGTCTTGCTGATCTCATCGCGGGCCATCTGGCCCAGGGATTTGCCGTCCCGGCGAACGGAGCACAGCAGGATCACAAAATCCTGAACGCAGCCGCCAAAGACGGCTCCGGCAAGGATCCAGAGCGTGCCGGGCAGGTAGCCGAACTGGGCGGCGAGCACCGGCCCCACCAGGGGACCGGGACCGGCGATGGCAGCAAAGTGATGTCCAAACACCACCCATTTATTGGTCCGAATGAAGTCGCGGCCATTTTCCAGGCGTTCCGCCGGGGTGGCCCGCATGGCGTCTAAGGTCAGAACTTTGGCGGCGATGAATTTGCTGTAGAACCGGTAGCCGACCGCATACGTGCACAAAGCCGCCACTACCAGCCACATGGCGCTGATGGCTTCCCCGCGATGCAACGCGACAGTGGCCAGAGACAACGCTCCAGCGACAGCCACTACAATCCAGACGAGAATCCTGACCAATTTGCTCATCGGTTTCCCCCACAATGGTTTCTCTCTCAACGCTCAGTTCTGAACGGCTCTTGCGTTTAAGCAGGGAGATTGTACACGCACCGTAGACTGCAAAAACATTTACGAGCCGGCCTGTTTTCCTTCAGCGGCATCTAACTGAATGGAGAAATCACGCCGCTCCATCCGCCGCCGATTTCGCAAGACCTGAGGAAAGAAGACTTATGAAGAAGACGTGGGCCATCGTCGCCGCGGCGCTTGCTGTGAGTAACTGGTGCTGCGCGCAAGCAGGCGGAAGCAACCAGACTCAGGGCACGCCAGCTCTTGTCATCACCAACGGCCCCGTGGTTGAGAATGTGACGGACACCACCGCGCAGATTGCCTGGTCTACGAATGTGAGTTCCAGCACAATTGTTCACTATGGCACTGACGCTCTTGACTTGAATGGCGTGTCCAGCATGCCGTGGGGCGCCCTGACCCATCGGGTTCAACTCAAGAACCTGAAGCCCGATACCGTGTATTACTTCAAAGTCGAATCCGGCCAGGGAGTAGGAGCGGGGACCGAAGTCCAGACCGCTGAATCATTGTTCCAGACCAAGCCGGCCGGGGCACAGAGCGGCGTAAAGGATCAAAAGCCAACCTGCGCCGTTCGTGACGCTGGGCCAGGGACAGCAGGCAGCCCGGAATGTTCTTCCGCGCCGGACTTGGCCTTGGATTGGTACAAAGTCCTTCTTACATTCTGGGTTGACTGGTGAGAATTATCTCTGTTCTCCGGGTTGGATGGTGGGACCGCGCAAAAGATCAATGGCAGCTGTTTCCCCTTCAATTCGGACCTGGATTTCGTCGTAACTCCATCGTCCTAAATGTTTGTTGGCAATCACGTACAGCGAGCCTTTGCGCGCCGGTCCCTGAAGCGGAATCCTCAAGTCAGCGGTTCCTGAATTGCCTGAAAGATTGATGGAGCCGGTCGCATACCAACCGGGCACAACCGGATCTCCCAGTTGGTTGATGACTTTAGGATCATGAATTGCAATCTGTACCGCATGTTGGTAAGGCTCGCTGGACTTCATCACACCCAATACCAGAGACACCACTCCGGCAACGAAAGTTACGATGAAAAATACGATTATGACGGGAAGAAACCACGCCAGGTTTCTTGCAAACCAGCTCTTCCGTGAAGGAAGATATTGATCATGAACCGGCGCATGACTCATGCTGCGGGATTCTACAAGTTGGTACAATTTTTTCAACGGGCTTTTGGCAGGAGACTCAAATGGGGGCAAACAGATGAAAATTGGCATTCTCACCGGCGGAGGCGATTGTCCAGGACTCAACGCAGTGATACGGGCGTTGGTGCGCAAAGGAATCTTCCACTATAACGACCAGTTCGTAGGCTTTCTGGAGGGTTGGAGGGGCGTCCTGGAAAACATGGTTCGCCCACTGGATCTGGAAGCGGTCAGCGGCATCCTGCCCCGAGGAGGAACGATTCTGCGCTCCTCGCGGACCAACCCCGTCAAAAAGCCCCGCGGCCTGGAACGCTGCATTGAAAACCTTAATGCTAATGGAGTAGAAGTGCTGGTGGTCATTGGGGGAGACGACACCCAGTCGGTTTCCCAGGCGCTTTTCGAGCGCGGCGTTAAAGTTGTGGCCGTGCCCAAGACCATTGACAACGACTTGAGCGGCACGGATTTCTGCTTCGGCTTTGATACGGCGGTGATGATCGCCACCGAGGCCATTGATCGCGTCCATACTACGGCCGAGGCCCACAATCGCGTGATGGTGGTAGAGGTCATGGGACGCGACTCCGGCTGGATCGCCATCTACAGCGGCGTTGCTGGAGGTGCAGACGTGATCCTGATTCCGGAAAAGCCTTTCGATCCGGACGAGGTCGCCGAAATTCTGCGGCGCCGCCACGATCGTGGCCGCTTTTTCAGCGTTATAGTCGTCGCGGAAGGCGCAAGACAGGCCGGCCACCAGAACCAGGTGTCCAGCGCCACGGCGAAGAAAGACGAGTTCGGCCACGTTCGGCTGGGAGGAATCGGTAACGAACTGGCCAAACAAATTGAGCAGCGCACCGGCTTTGAGACCCGCGCAGTAGTCCTGGGACATATCCAGCGCGGCGGCTCGCCGACAGCCTTTGACCGCATGCTGGCCACGCGCTATGGCGTCGCGGCCATCGATCTGGTACACCAGGGCAAATTCGGTTGCATGGTGGTCCTACGGGGCAATGAGATCCAGTCCATCCCCATCCACGAAGCCATCGCCAAAACCAGTTACGTCAGCCAGGAACTGATTGACGTAGCGTTAAGCTTGCATGATCGCGTGCCGGAAGAAGCAACGAAAGATTCCTAAAGTTTAAGAGAGGTCACTGGGCACGGCTGCTAAAGCCGTGCCCCTTCAAATCATGCCTCCGCGGTGAATCCCGTTTTGGTTTTCTCAGTGTCTCAGTGTCTCAGTGCCGGAGCCAGCCCTCGAGCATAGCGAAGGGTGGTAGGTTTGGGTTTGCCCGCGCTGTGGTTGTTATATACCGGTTTTTGGTTGCGCTATGCTGCTGCAGCTTGAGAACCCGGAGCCCTTTACACTTCTTAACCGGTTTCCCTTAAACCAGTTGAGCAAAGCACAGTCCAATTGATAAAGTAAGTATTCACTTACTTCCGGAATGTCTCTTCGTCTATCAGCTCAGGACCGCCGCCGGCAAATCACGGAGATA
>DATMMY010000037.1:0-4876 GCA_035569515.1 Candidatus Solibacter sp.
GCGTCGGCAGGGTTGTTCTTGCGCCACGAGGGCCGGGTGGGCAGACCCGCAGGCAACTGTCCCAGGGCTGCATTGATCGAGGCCTGAACATCGCGGGCCGCCGCATCGATGTTCCGGTTGAGATCGAACTGGAGAGTGATATTGGTTGACCCAAGCTGGCTGCTGGAGGTCATCTGGTTGACCCCGGCGATCCGGCCAAACTGGCGTTCCAGGGGAGTGGCCACTGAAGAGGCCATGGTTTCAGGGCTGGCGCCGGGAAGCCCTGCGGAAACCGAAATGACCGGATACTCAAACTGCGGCAAGGGCGCAACCGGCAACCGCGTGTAGGCCAGCACTCCCGCCAGTAGCACGGCCAGCGTGAGCAGCGATGTCGCGATGGGCCGCCGGATGAACGGCGCAGAGATGTTCATGCCTCCACCGTTTTTTGCTTCGTCCTTCAATCGCATCGGCTCCAAAATTACCCAATTACCAAATTCTCAGAACGGTCTAGTCTGCGCCCGAGGGCTCCTCTTCTATCGTGTTGCCCATACGAAGGTTTGCAAATCTTCTTGCCAGCCGGTCAAACCACAGGTACACAACCGGAGTGGTGTACAGGGTAAATAACTGGCTGATCAACAATCCCCCAACAATGGTGATGCCCAGCGGATGGCGCAGCTCCGAACCGGTACCTCGGCCGAAAGCCAGCGGCACTGCGCCCAGCAGCGCCGCCATGGTCGTCATCATGATGGGGCGAAAGCGCAGCAGGCTTGCCTGATAGATGGCTTCTTCCGGGGGCTTACCTTCTTCCCGCTCGGCAACCAGTGCAAAATCAATCATCATGATGGCGTTCTTTTTCACAATGCCAATGAGCAGGATGATGCCGATGAGCGCCACCACGGTAAGATCGTTCCGGGTGACGATCAACGCCAGGATCGCTCCGACTCCGGCGGAAGGCAGCGTGGAGAGAATGGTGACCGGATGGATGTAGCTCTCGTACAGCACGCCGAGCACGATATAGACAGTAATCAGCGCCGCAAGGATGAGCCATGGCTCGGAAGAAAGCGAGTTCTGGAAGGCCGCCGCCGTCCCTTGAAAACTGGGATGGATGCTGGCAGGCATGCCGATCTCCTGCTCCGCTTGCGCAATCACCTTGGTCGCGTTCCCCAGCGATTCTCCGGAAGCCAGGTTGAACGATATGGTCACCACAGGAAACTGTCCCTGGTGGTTGATGGTCAGCGGGGTTCTTGACGTCTCGAAATGACTGATGGATGCCAGGGGAACCTGGGTGCCCGTGACTGATTTCACATAGATGTCTTTCAAGGCGGCAGGATCCTGCCGGAACTGGGGACCAACCTCCAACACTACGTGATACTGGTTGAGCTGCGTGAAGATCGTTGAGACTTGCCTTTGGCCAAAGGCGTCATAGAGCGTGTCATCGATCGCCTGAGGCAGGATGCCAAAACGTGCAGCCGTGTCGCGGTCAATGACCAGGTCGGCTTTGAGGCCGCCGTTCTGCTGGTCGCTGGCCACGTCTCGCAGCTCCGGCAATGTTTGCAACTTGGCCAGGATGCGTCCCGCCCAGTCATTCAACTCGGTGGCATCGGCGTCTTCCAGAGAGTACTGAAATTGCGTGCGGCTCACCCGGTCTTCCACCGTGAGGTCCTGGACTGGCTGCATGTACAAAGTGATTCCTTCCACTTTGGCGAGCACAGGCTGCAGTCTGCGGATAACATCAGAGGCGCTGGTGCTGCGCTGATCATGAGGTTTCAGATTGATCTGGATGCGTCCCGTGTTTTCAGTGGTGTTGGTTCCGTCAATGCCAATGAATGATGACAAGCTGGCGACATCGGGGTCTTTCAGGATCTCTGCCGCAAGCTTTTGCTGCCGGTCAGACATGGAGGCAAAAGACACATCTTCCGGCGCTTCCGCGACCCCAAGAATCACTCCCGTATCCTGCACCGGGAAAAATCCTTTGGGGACGATGATGTAGAGACCAAGGGTCAAAACCAGGGCGCCCACGGTGGCCAGCAGGGTTGCAGTCTGATGTTTCAGCACCCAGCTCAGAGTGCGGCCATAGAAGGCAATCACCTTTTCATAGAAAAGCTCGGAAGCCTGATAAAACCTGCCATGCCTGGCCTGTCCTTTGCTCTTCAGCAGTTTCGAGGCCATCATTGGCGTCAGCGTCAAAGAGACCAGCGCCGAAACCAGGATGGTCACGCTCAAGGTCACGGCAAATTCGCGGAAGAGCCGGCCAACAATGTCTCCCATGAACAGCAGCGGGATCAGCACCGCAATCAGGGAGACGGTAAGCGAGATGATGGTAAAGCCTATCTGCCCTGATCCTTTGAGGGCGGCCTCCAGGGGAGAGTGCCCTTCTTCCAGAAAGCGGTCAATGTTCTCAATCATCACGATGGCATCGTCCACCACAAATCCTGTGGAGATGGTGAGCGCCATCAGGGAAAGATTGTCGAGACTGTAGCCCAGCAGATACATCACGCCAAACGTGCCCACAATGGAGAGCGGCACCGCCACGCTGGGAATGATGGTGGCCGAAAGGTTCCGCAGAAACAGGAAGATGACCATTACCACCAGCGCGACCGTCAGCATCAGCTCGAACTGGACGTCCTTGACCGATGCGCGGATGGTCTCCGTTCTGTCGGTGAGCACGGCGACTTTCACGGAAGAAGGCAGCGCCCCCTGCAACTGGGGCAAGACCGTCTTGATGCGGTCCACCACGCTGATAATGTTGGCTCCGGGCTGGCGCTGAATATTCACGATCACCGCCGGGGAAAGGTCCATCCATGCGGCCTGCTTCAAATTCTCCGTACTGTCCACCACGCTCGCGATATCGGTGAGATACACGGGAGCGCCGTTTTTATAGGCAACAATGATGGATTTGTAACCGGCGCTGGAGAGCAGCTGATCGTTGCTGGAGATGGTGAAAGACTGCCGGGGCCCTTCAAGAATCCCTTTGGCCTGGTCAACGTTGGCCTGCCCCAATGCGGTCCGCACATCTTCCAGGCTCAACCCATAAGAAGCCAGGGCCGTGGGGTTGGCTTGAATACGCACCGCCGGCTTTTGGCCGCCGCTGATGGAGACCAATCCCACCCCTGAAAGCTGAGAGATTTTTTGCGCCAGCGTGGTGTCAGCCAGATCTTCGATCTTGGAAAGGGGCAGACTGTCTGACGTGAGCGCCAACGTAAGAATCGGGGCATCAGCAGGATTTACCTTGTTGTAAATAGGAGGATTGGGAAGGTCCCGTGGCAGGAACGTTGCTGCGGCGTTGATGGCGGCCTGCACCTCCTGCTCGGCAATGTCAATGTTCAGCTCAAGGTTGAATTGAAGAGTAATGACGGAGCTGCCATAGGAACTGGTGGAGGTCATCTGGGTCAGTCCCGGCACCTGCCCGAACTGGCGCTCCATGGGCGCAGTTACTGAGGAGGCCATCACATCCGGCCCGGCCCCCGGATAAAAAGTGATCACCTGAATGGTTGGATAGTCCACCTGAGGCAAGGCCGAGACCGGCAACTGCTGGTAGGCCACAATTCCCACCAGCAGCAGCCCAATCATGAGCAGCGCGGTCGCAACCGGACGAAGAATGAATAAGCGTGATGGGCTCATTCCTTTACCGCTTCGGCGGTCTGGTTTGCTTTCTGACGCGGATTGCCACTGCCGCCGCGCGCCTCAACGCGGGTTCCGGGCTGGAGTTTATCCTGGCCATCCGTCACCACCTGCTCTCCTACAGCGAGCCCCCGGTCAACGGCGGCAAAATTTCCCACCGTTAAAGACACCGAGACCGGGCGCATCTCAGCGGTGTCGTCCGGCTTAACGGTGAACACATACGTGCCCTGGGGACCGCGTTGAATGGCGGCTGCCGGAACAACCGTATTGTTCTTCCGCATCTCCAGGAGCAGGTGAATATTGACAAACTGGTTGGGCCAGAGGGAATGGTCCAGGTTTTCAAAGACGGCCTTCAGCCTTCCTGTGCCCGTTGCAGAGTCAATCTGGTTGTCAATGGTGGTTAGTTTGCCGGTCGCTATCTTGGTCTGATCGTCGCGACTGTAGGCCTCCACCTGCAGGGCGCCTTTCTTCATGTAACGGGCAACGGTTGGGAGATTGTCCTCCGGCAAAGTGAACAGCGCAGCGATGGGCTGCAATTGCGTTATTACCAGAAGGCCGTTTGGATCGGCAGCGTGGACAATGTTGCCAACGTCCACCAGGCGCAACCCAACCCGTCCACTCACCGGAGCGGTGATGCGCGTATAAAACAGGTTCAACTTTACGTTATCAATCTGTGCCTGATCGGCACGGACCGCACCTTCGAGCTGCCCGGTTTGCGAGCCCTGCGTATCGAGTTGCTGCTTGGAAATTACACCCTCTTTATACAGAGTTTGAAATCGCTGCAGATTGAGATTGGTATCCTTCAGGGCAGCCTGGTCTTTGAACAAGTTGGCTTGCGCCTGGCTCAACTGCACCTCATAAGGGCGTGGATCAATCACCGCCAGCAGGTCTCCTTGCTTGACCTCCTGGCCTTCCTTAAAGGCGACCTGCACAAGCTGGCCGTCAATGCGGCTCTTGATGGTAACGGTATTAAAGGCTCCAATGGAGCCCAGTCCCGTCAGCACGATCGGCAGGTCACGAACTTCCGCCTTGGCAATGGCAACTGGAACGGCCTGTCCCTGGCCCCGGCCTCCGCGTCCGCCGGATGGTTGTGACGTTTTAGAAGCGCTGCTCGCGCAGCCGATCAAAAATATGACGAGACAAATAGACAAACCAATGCGGCAGAGCCATGCAATCCATGACGCGAATTTGAACATCCATGTCCTCTTCTGGGGCAGGATCTAAGAATCTAACAAGCAGTTGCTTCTTCGCAGAACGCCAGCAATAACCGAGGCAG
>DATMMY010000038.1:0-4941 GCA_035569515.1 Candidatus Solibacter sp.
CCTCAAGCAGTCCGGCATGTTCTGGACCGTTCGCGGTGCCAATGCCATCATCGCCCTTCGTTGCTGCCGGCTCAGCGGTCGCTTCGAGGATTATTGGGAAGCCAGGTGCGCCTAACTTCCACTTTCATGTCGCGCACCCAGTCCAAAACAAACCTACACGAAGACATAGCGCGGCCGAGCCACAACCAAAACCTTTGAAACACGGAGGAACCCTTCGCTCCGCTCTAGGGCAGGCATCGGAAGCGGAGGAACAGAAGGAGGAACCCAAAACCATAACCATAAACGTCACAACGGACACACGAAGGGAAAGCAAAGAAAATCTTCGGAGAGGACAGAATCTCCATATGATCGCCGGGATATCTGCCTCAATGCTGGTTGCGGATGGCATTGCCCGCCGGACTCTTTTGCGTTGGAGAAGATTCCTGGCCTGGCGGATTGGTGATCTTCACCTGGACTTTGGCGCCTTCGCGCGCAATGTCATTCGGGGTCATTACCACCAGGTCACCTTCCTGGACCCCACTCAGAACCTCAGTTACCGCACCGTAGTCGCGGCCCACCACAACCGGCTGCAGGTGAACGGTGTTGTCGCGCACAACGGCCACCTGGGTGCCCTGGGAACGGGTGATGAGACTGTCGGCAGGGACGATCACTGGAGGGTGCACACGCATGTTCAGCAGACCCACCATCACGTACATGCCCGGAAGAAGCGTCTGGTTACGATTGTCAATTTGAACTTCTGTCAGCAGCGTGCGGGTATTCTGGTCAACAGAATCAGCGGTCCGCATCACTTTGCCCATAAACTTCTGTTGCGCCAAAGCTTCCGATTCGATCTGGGCATCCTGGCCAACTTTCACATAGGGCACATAGCCTTCCGGCACGCTTACAAAGACGCGCAGGCGGCTGATCTGCGCCACACGGAACATCTCGTTCCCCTGGGTCCCTGGAGTCCCCGGCGCTGCCGCGGAGTTTGCGCCCGGCGCGTTGGTTCCCTGCCCCGAACCGGTGGCGGAGATCAACGTGCCAACATCCACATTCCTGGCCGTCACAATGCCGTCAAAAGGCGCTTCCACACGCTCATACTGCTGCAGCCTTATGAGGCGATCAAGATTGGCACGGTTGGCCTTAATGGTGCTTTCTCCCGCCTGCACATTGGCTGCCGCAACCTGGTAGTTAGCTTCCTGTGTATCTCCCTCCTGGCGGGAAACAACACCACCAGCAACCAAAACCCGGGAGCGGTCACGAGTCAATGTGGCCAGAGTCAGTTGGGCCTTAGCCTGCCCCAGGGAAGACTCGCTCTGCAAAAGCGTGGCTCTGGCCTGGTCCACCTGCTGATCGAGATCCGGGGCATCAATCAAAGCCAGCATCTGGCCCTTGCGGACATGATCGCCAATGTCCACCTTGCGCACGCGAACATAGCCTGAGGCGCGAGCGAATATTGAGGCCTCTTCAATGGGGCTGAGCGTACCGGGAATGGAAAGGCGGTCCTGGACGGACGAGAGACGCGCCGGAATCACAGCAAGGGTAGGCTGAGTGTTGCGCTTCTTTTGGGCTTCCCGCTCGACTTCGTTACTTTCCAAATAATGGGGAATAAGACCCGCCGCCAGCCCGATCAGGAGGGCCACAACAATGCCGGTCCCCAGCAAGCGCTTGGCCCGCGACGACAACGGCGCTGCCGTTTCTGCGCCGTTTGGTCCTGATTCAACCTGGCGGTTCGGTGATGTGCCTGCCTGTTCCATTTGTCTCTCTTATGCCTGTTCCAAGTTCAGTTCCTGATGGAATTCTTCATCTATTTTCTTATCGTAATCAACCGGAGGCTTTTTGCGGAGAAACGAATAGATGACCGGCACAATAATCAGCGTGCTGGCCGTCGCCACCACCAGGCCGCCAATGACTGCACGGCCGAGGGGAGCATTCTGTTCGCCTCCTTCTCCCATGGCCAGCGCCATAGGCAGCATACCAATAATCATGGCCAGGGCGGTCATGAACACCGGACGCAGGCGCGTAAACCCGGCAGAAAGCGCCGCCTCAATTTCGTTCTTCCCTTCCATTCGTTCGTCATTGGCAAAAGTCACCATCAGAATGCTGTTGGCGGTGGCCACCCCAATGCTCATGATGGCCCCCATCAGCGATGGAACGTTAAAGGTGGTTTGGGTCATAAACAGCATCCAAAGGATCCCGACGAAGACGCCGGGGAGAGCCGTGAGAATGATGAAAGGATCCGTCCACGACTGGAAGTTTACAGCCATGAGCAGGTAGACAAAGATCACGGCAAATAACATGCCGAGCGTCAGGCGGGTAAAAGAGGTCCGCATCGTCTGCACCTGGCCCTGAAGCTGGAGAAATGAGCCTCTTGGCAGGTGTTTGGATTGCTCGTCCATAATCTTCTGTATCTCTTTGGCCACGCTGCCCAGGTCGCGGCGGTCAACATCCGCCAGAACATCAAATACCGGCTGCACATTGTAGTGGTTCACAATGGTAGTGGCGATATTGCGGTGCACCGAGGCCAGATTCCCGAGCAACTGGGTGGCATTGGTTGTGGATGAGGTAATCGGGGTCCGTTGGAGCGTGTCAATCGAATCCATCTTATAGGGCGGCGTCTGGACCGTGACCTGGTAGTTCACGCCATTTTCCGGATTCAGCCACTGGTTAGGCGCCGTCTGCTGGCTGCCGCTGAGCGAGATCAACATGCTGGTGGCCACGTCCCGCTGAGTCAGACCCACCTGCTGGGCCTTGCTGCGGTCTACGTTCACGTCGAGTTCCGGGGCCGCCACTTGCTGATGAATATGCACATCCACGGCGCCCGGAATTTGCGCAATCTTCTGCTCCAGTTCCTTGGCTATCCGATAGTTTTCCGCCTGATTGCGGCCTACCACCTGCACGTCAATGGGCGCGGCCAGCCCGAAATTCAGGATCTGGTTGGTGATGTTGGCGGCGGTAAAGAAGAAGGTCTCATCGGGGAATTTTTCGGTGAGTGCCGCTCGCAGTTGGCGCATGTATCCCCGAGTGGAATGATGGTTCTCCTTGAGGGAGATCAGGATGTCCCCATCGCTGGTCGAGACGGTGGCAGTGTTGCCAAAGGCCAGGTTGATCCCACCCGGGGGCAGGCCGATATTATCCAGGACCATCTCGATTTCGTTGCTGGGAATGACCCGGCGAATTTCATCTTCCACACGCGCGAATACTTGCTCGGTCTCCTCGATCCTGGTCCCTTCAGGGGCACGCACATGCAGGCGCATCTGGCCGGAATCCACATACGGGAAAAAATCTTCTCCTATCACCAGCAGCAACGCCCCTGAGGCTACAACGAAGATGGCAAACCCCACCAGCACCCATGCGCGACGGTGCAAGCACCAAGCCAGTATCGATTTGTAATGCTCGCGAAATGTCTCGAATTTCTTCTCGAATTTCTGGTGTACACGCCAGATGAAGCTTTGCGCCTCCCTGGTATGGACGTCCTGGCCTCCTGCATAGAGAGGCAACTCCGGACCCAGCAGATAATGCACCATGGTGGGCACCAGGGTCCGCGAGAGCAGATAAGAGGCGATCATGGCAAAGACCACGGCCATGGCCAGCGGAGTAAACAGATACTTGGCGGCGCCCGTCAGCAAGATGACAGGAACGAAAACGATGCAGATGGAAAGCGTGGAGACCAGCGTGGGCAGGGCAATCTGCTGCGCTCCATCCAGAATGGCGCGGGTCAGAGACTTTTTCATGCCCATGTTGCGATGGACATTTTCAATCTCCACGGTGGCATCATCCACCAGAATTCCAACCGCCAGTGCCAGCCCTCCCAGGGTCATCACATTGATGGTCTCTCCCAGCGCCTTAAGCACCACAATCGAGGTGAGAATGGAAAGTGGGATCGAGATGCAGACAATCAGCGTACTGCGCCAGCTCCCCAGGAACAGCAGGATCATCAGGGCGGTAAGAAAAGCGGCGATGACTCCTTCGCGCACCACGCCATAAATTGACGCCCGCACAAAAAGAGATTGATCGAATAGAGGAGTAACCTGCAATTGCGGCGGCAAGGTAGATTGAATCCGGGGCAGAGCGTTCTTAACCGCTTGCACAATATCAAGAGTTGAGGCTTTGCCGTTCTTGAGAACGGTCAGCAGGGCGGAACGAGATCCGTTGGTGCGGACGATATTGCTCTGCACCGTGTAGCCGTCCCTCACCTGGGCCACATCTTTTATATAAACAACGGCTCCATTACTGGCGCGGACCGGCAGATTATTCAGTCCTTCAATGGTGGTCGGACTGCTGTTGATCCGTACCTGGTATTCAAAGTTCCCAATCTTGGCCGTGCCTGCGGGCAGAATGAGGTTTTGCGCGCCCATGGCGGTGGACACGTCCGCCGGAGAAAGATGCTTGGCATAGAGCATCTCCGGGTTCAGGTCCACCATGATCTGCCTCTGCTTGCCGCCAAAAGGCAGAGGCACAGAAGCGCCTTGCACCGTCGCCAACTGGGTACGAATGAAGTTCAGTCCGTAATCGTAGAGCTGGGCTTCCGTCATTCCCTCGCCGGAAAGACTCAGTTGGAGAATGGGAACGCTGGAGGCGTCATATTTCAGAATATTCGGAGGAAAGGTCCCAGGCGGCAGGCCGCGAAGAATGGTCTGAACAATGGCCGTTACCTGCGAAATCGCCAGCTCAACCTTGGCCTGGGGCTGGAAAAAGACCCTGATCACCGCAACCCCCGCGTAGGTCTGCGACTCGATGTGCTCAATATCATTGACCGTGGTGGTCATGGCCCGCTCGCAGATCGTGACCATGCGCTTCTCCATCTCATCGGGAGAAAGCCCGTTGAAGGACCAGATTACGGAGACAACCGGGATATCAATGTACGGAAAGATGTCCTTGGGCGTGGTGGCGATGGAGCCGATCCCCAGGATAAAGATGAGCAACGAAGCAACGACAAATGTATAAGGACGACGAAGCGCA
>DATMMY010000039.1:0-9440 GCA_035569515.1 Candidatus Solibacter sp.
GAGTCATGGTCATGGAGAAGTGTGAAGATCTTTTGCCCCGCTACCTGCGCTTTATCAGGGGCGTGGTGGATTCCAGCGATCTGCCTCTCAACATCTCTCGCCAGCGCTTGCAGCAGGACCGGCACATTGGCCAGATCAAGAAATGGCTGACCCGCAAAGTGCTCGATGCGCTGACCGACATGCACGAAAAAGAGAATGAGACCTACCTTAAGTTCTGGGAGCAGTTCGGGCGCGCCGTCAAGGAAGGCACTCAGGATTACGAGAACAAGGACAAGGTCGTTTCATTGCTGCTCTTTGAATCTTCAAATCATCCGGAACAGCTGACCACTCTTAAGAGCTATGTGGAACGCATGAAGCCGGAACAGACCGAGATCCTGTACTTGACCGGCGAATCCCGCAAGGTGGTCGAAAACTCTCCGCATCTTGAGGCTGTCCGGGAAAAAGGATACGAAGTGCTCTATCTGACCGATCCCGTGGATGAACTGCTCACGCAGCATCTCCATGAATTCGAGGGTAAGCGCCTGAAATCCATCAGTAAGGGAGTTGTAAAGCTGGGCACGGACGAGGAAAAGGCCCAGGCGGAAGAGCAACTCAAGAAAAAGCAGGAAGAGTATGCCGGGTTCCTGGAAACGCTGCAGAAGAAGCTGGATGCGCATGTGAAGCAGGTGCGCCTCTCAAGCCGACTGGTAAGTTTTCCAGCCTGCCTGGTAAACGAAGAGCATGAGTATAGTCCGCAATTGGAACGCCTCCTTCAGAAAGGGAAAGGCGGCGGCCCGAAGCAGCGGCGGATCATGGAACTGAATGCCAATCATCCAATCGTCACCCGTCTGTTTGATCGTTTTCAGACGAACAAAGAAGACTCGCTGCTGGGGGACTCCGCAGAGCTGCTGTTTGATATGTCTCTTCTGGCGGAAGGGTCGGAAATTCCAGACCCCGTGCAGTTCAACCGCTTGACTCTGCAACTTCTGGAGAAGTCACTGTAAGCGATCTATTTCACCGCCACGGCCAGGGTGTCATGGTGTGTGCGAATGAAGCGGCGCAGGTAGGGGCCGATCTGGCTTGGAGATTCAAAGCCGGCGGCCTTGGCCGCCGCATCCTGTTCCGCAAGTGTAAGCGTTGTGCCTTCCGCATAGTGCTTGAGGTCGCGGTAGATTCCTATGGTAAAGATGTCCCAGGCCGCTCCCTGATCGCGGACAAAGATAAAGTTTTGCGGCTGCCTCAACGCTCTGGAATAAGCGTTTTCCATCTCGCGTTCTTTGTACAGGTCGGCGAATTTTCCCGGCAGCGACTCGAACATCTCCACGTGAAAAAACGCGCCTTCGCCAAAGCCCTTGCGCAGCTCAACCAGAGGCGGCCCGTAGACGAAAAGATCTTCCTGCCAGGAAATGTCCTCTTTCGTTCTTTCCCGAAAGGCCTGCTCAATCTGGCCGCGCTTCTGTATTCTCTGCGGCTGGTAAAAATCACTGTAGCTGCCCATGGGGAAGAGAACCATCAAGTCCCAATGATCGCCCTGGCTATGGCGCATCCAGAGCGGGGCCTCATCTCCGGCAGATTGAGAGGCGGCGGCTTTGGTCTTGTAGAGATCAATTAGCTCCGGCAGTTTACCGGGAGCCGCCTGGACCAATGTGACTTTATAGAGAAAAGAATTCTCAGCAGCAGATGCCGGAAGCGCAGAGCAGAACAATGCAAGGGTAAGTGCGGCAATGAGGTTTCGCATGGCCAGGAATTGTACAGGATTGCCGGTCATCTTCCGACTGCCATGCAGGATAAGATGGACGGGTTTGAAAGCCGATATAATCGATCTTAAGCATGTTCTAGAGACAGTAATCATAGGTTCCAAGAATCGGTCGGTGGTTGGTCCGGAATGAAACGACGTCACACCGGCTTGCAGAGAGCAGCGACAGAACGTCCTATAGCCCCATGGAGAGACGTCTTCATAAAGGGGCTTATGAAGGGAGCCATGCCAAAACGAAACACAAAGTCCGCTTCCAGCAGCCCAAGCCAGTTTTTCGAGAAGGAACTTTCCGGCGAAACTCCACCTTCATTTCCAACCATGGAAAAACTATACGGACTGGCTACGGAGTTGTATACGCTGCGTCCGTGGCACCTGTTGAACGAGAACCAGCTTGTTTTGGTCCGCGATTCCGCCACTGGTGAGACCTGCTATTGCTCTGTGATGGGCCGGCTCGGAGAGGTGCTGGCCATGCACGCCTATCGCGGCAGTGAAGGTTATCGTCTGTTTCGGCAGATCGAGGATGGAGAGGCCATCTCTCCCAGCGAATTTTTGGCTGCCCAGCACAGCGTCTATGTTGATTTCGTCCCCATGGCGGAGCTGGACGTGCAGGACCGCAAGGCGCTCAAAGCCCTGGGCCATCCGCGAGCTGCGCAAGTCGGACCAATGTTCCGCGCCATTCGTCCCGGATATCACCCATGGTTTGTTACGGAGGAAGAAGCGCAGACGCTAATTGAATGCGCATGCGCCATGCTCTTCATCTGTTCCATGGTGTCCAGGCAAGGGGCCCTCAACTACTGGGACCAGCAGGATGTATATCCATTGCTCTCACCGATAGAAGGTTCACCGAGAAAAGCCTCGCCGCCAGAAGTCTCGAAGGTGCGAAGGGAAGAAACTTGGCCTCGCTACCATGTGGAACTCGTCAAAGCTCCCAAGCCAAGCGAAAAACCGCTCTCCCCCGTGCCGCTTAGCCAGGAACAATTGCATCAGTTGCGGGATCGCGACCATACGGTTGGCGGGGCCATTGAGCTTGATCATTTTCAGAGCCGCATGACGATTGGCAAGAAGAACGAGCGCAAGGCATGTGTGGCCATTGGGATGGCGGTTGATGCGAAGACCGGGATGGTGTTTCCGCCAGAGGTTGTGGCTCCCGGAGTTTCGGCAGGAGAGGCATTGGTAAATACGCTCATGAAGGCCATTGAAACGTACCGCGCATTGCCGCAGGAGGTCAGGGTGAAAAGCAGCGGCTTCAAAGAGTGCCTCCAGCCGATCTCTGAGATATGCGGCTTCTCAGTCGAGGTTGTTCGTTCGCTTCCGGGGCTGGAGAGGGCACGGTCGGAGATGATTAGAATGATGGGGGGCGGCGGGCCTTTCCAATAGCGTCAACAGGTTTCTCGCCTGTTAGTTTGAAGGATTTCATCTCCTGAGGTAAAAATTTCGGCTGGCGAAAGACCTTTCCGCAGCCTGTTCGGCCCTGCGTGGGCACTGGAGGTTTACTGATGCGTGTAATCAAGAACACTGTTGCGGTAGTGACGGGTGCGGGATCGGGCATAGGGCGTGCTCTGGCCCAGGGCCTCGCTTCTCAAGGCGCGCGCCTGGCGCTTGCGGACGTGAACAGCAAAGGGCTGGAAGAAACCCTTCGATTGCTGGGTTCGGCCGAAGCGAAGGCCTACTCGGTGGATGTCTCCAAGGCACCCGAAGTTGAGGCATTCGCCCGCGACGTGGAGCGGGACTTCGGCGGGGCGGCCCTCCTGGTAAACAACGCGGGCGTGGCCCTGCAAGGCACGTTTATGGAGATCTCGCTGGCCGATATGGAATGGCTGATGGGCATCAATTTCTGGGGCGTGGTTTATGGCTGCCGTTTTTTTCTGCCGCTCCTTCAGAAGGAGCCGGATGCCCACCTGGTGAACATCTCCAGTGTTTTTGGCATGATTGGCCCGCCCGGACAGGCGGCATATTGCTCCGCGAAGTTTGCTGTGCGCGGGTTCACCGAAGTGCTGCGTCAGGAATTACGCGCGACCAACGTTAAGGTTACTTGCGTCCATCCCGGCGGCATAAAAACCCATATTGCCGATAATGCCCGCACGGGTGCCGGCGCCGATACCAAACTAACAGCGCAGATGCGGGAACGGTTTACCCAGGTAGCGCGCACCTCTCCGGAAAAGGCCGCTGGCGTGATCATGAACGGCATCTTGCGCGACAAGGCGCGCGTGCTGATTGGCGCAGACGCCGTGCAGGTGGATATTATGCAGCGACTCTTTCCCGCCATGGCAAGCACGATCTTTACCAAGGGGATGGAGAAAAGAATGGGCGTGGAGAATCCTCCACTGGCCGCGGCAGCAGCGAGGAAGCAGACGTAGGGGGCTGTTGGCTTCTAAGAGTTACAAAGTCAAGCCCAGCGTCCTGGATTATTCATGAAGATTTGCAGAAATCAAAGATGTGAAGAAATAAAGATGTGCAGAAAAAACTTACTCGTCATCCCGAGGGTCTACACGCGCCCCAGCGCGGGTAGATCGGAGGGACCTTGTGTGTTCTGCATTAGCCACGGCATTCTTAACCGCGTAAGACCTAATAGACAACCTATTCAATTCTGTTCGTAGAATAAGCCAATTTACCCCGTAATGTTGCGCTGGTAGATCAGCTCTGGCTACTCTGTAAAAGACGCGATGAAAAGCGCCTGGGCGGAGTACCGTCCGCTAGCGTATAGACCTTGCTGGCACGGCATCCGGAGCCCGAGTCGTTGAATCCGTGCCGCGAATCGCCAATGTTTATGCGGGTTGTCACGATGTCACGGATAAATTGAGCCGTTTTGCGGGCGTGAGCGCAGCTTGTCACCCTCGAGGTGAGCATAGCGAGCCGAAGGGCTGCAGGCGAAACCCTGAGGCGGTAGCGAAGGGTCTGACTTTTTGCACCGCTGCCCTAGTGGCTGCGGAAAAAGGCTCTTTGACAACTGAATAATTTGGGCGAATCGCACCTGCTGCCTGAAAGGCAAAGGGGCTGGTCATCCTGCATAATCACAGACCAGCCCCTCAGCGAACGTCTTGAATGCCGGATCTAGGCGCCCACTCTAGCCAAAGCGCCAGATGAGAACTTTCCAATTCCAGGCTGTTAACCTCCGTACGACCCCCCTTCTTTTCTATACTCCAATACCACTTGAATACTACTCATGAGCCTCGCGAGAGCGGACGTTCATTGGAAATGCACAAGGTAAGCTTTCGGCACGAGTGAACTCGCGCCTTGTTACACGTCTACACGCAAATGAGAAAGATGGAGAGGTCTTGCTTGCGACTGGCTGCTTCAGTTTTTCGGGTTGGGTTTTCGCGCCGCCAGCTCGTGTAGATATTCGCTCAGGGACTTCGACAGGGTCACGAAATCCGATGGGATCATGATCACCGTGGTGCTGTTGTTCTCCGCGCCGACCTCCGCCACCATCTGCATGCGCCGCAACTCGAGGGCCGCAGGATTTCCAGCCATTTGCGCCGATGCCGCTGCCAGCTTTTCCGACGCTTCCAGCTCCGCTTCCGCATTGATGATGCGAGCGCGTTTTTCGCGGATCGTCTCGGCCTGCATCGCCATTACCACAATAGCAAACACGAACAGGGAGCCGCTAGTCTAACAACTGCTCTGTATGCCCGCAAATCTGGCTTTCGGCCGACATCACGTAGAACAGCGGCGTTTTCATCGACCAGGATGCAGGTTATGCGAGCGCCTGTTTCAGGAATTTGATCGTCCGCTCCCAGGCTGTGTTGGCGCTCTGCGCGTCGTAAACTTCCGGACGGGATTCATTCATGAATGCATGTTGTGCGTCGTAACGATAAATCTCGTATTTTGATTTCGACTGCTTGAGCGCGGCCTCCAGCTCGTTTACCTTCGCGGGCGTACACCAGTCGTCATGGTTGGCAAAGTGGCAGATGAGAGGAACTTTAATGCTCTTGGGATCGAGGGCTTCGGCGGGTGGAATGCCATAGAAGCAGGCGCCGGCATCCATCTCCGGCACGCGCCCGGCGCAGAGAAGCGTCAGCGCACCGCCCAGGCAAAATCCGCCCACTGCGGCCTTCCTGGAAATTTGCTTGAGGTATTGGACAGCGCCCCGGATGTCCTGTTCGGCCGCATCGGGAAAGTTGAGGCCTGCCATCAGGTGGTTTGCCTCGTCTGCGGCGCTGGTTACCTTGCCGCGGTACAGGTCGGGTACCAGCACCCGGTAGCCGGCCTCGGCAAAGCGGTCGGCTGTTTTCTTGATCTGATCATTGAGCCCCCACCACTCCTGAATAACCACGAAACCCGGCACGCTCGCGTCCTCTTTGGTTGATGCAAGGTAGCCGGGGCAGGTCTTTCCGTCAGGCCGTTTAAACTGTATCGTCTTTCCCACGCGATCCTCCAATAATGCAAAGCTGAACCGTTAGGTTAACAGAAACGCGACGGCAAGCCGTCAGCAGCCTCTATCATTATCATCTATATACCGGTGATTGTTGCCACATTCGCAGCAGGAATTCCCAAAACCAAACGCTTTGAACACTTGCATTCCGCGAGGCCGGGCAGTTCCTATGGACATTACAAAGGAAATATAGTATCTTCTGTGCGATGTCCAAAGGAGAAGCCTTGGTCGCCAAGAAATCAGAAGTATTGCAAGGCACGCTCGATCTCATGGTCCTGAAGACCCTCCATGCCCTGGGGCCGCTGCACGGATTCGGCATCGCCCGGCGCATTGAGCAGTTGAGCGAGGAAGTACTGCAACTGAACGAAGGTACTGTTTATACCTCTTTACTGCGGCTTCAACAGCAGGGCTGGATTGCTTCGGAATGGGGCACGTCAGAGAACAATCGCAAAGCGAGGTTCTACTCCATCACCAAACGCGGCCAAAAACAATTGGCCCTTGAGACTGCAAACTGGGAGCGCATCTCGGGCGTAATCGGCCGCGTATTGCGTTTGGAGGGGCAGAGGTAATCATGGTCTCGCTGCTCCGTATCTTCGTGGCAAAGCTCCAAGGACTGTTCAGTAAACGGCAAGCGGATTGCGATTTCGACGACGAGGTGCGGACACACTTGCGCCTGCTTACCGAGCGTTTCATTCGCCAGGGCATGTCCGCCGGCGAGGCAGCTTCTGCCGCGCGCCGCCAATTTGGCAACACGTCATTGTTGCAGGATCGAAACCGGGAAATGCGAACGCTCCTGTTGCTTGAGACCCTTTGGCGCGATGTGCGTTACGGCGCACGCCAACTCCGCAAGTCGCCTGGTTTCACCTTGACAGCGGTCCTCACCCTGGCGCTGGGTATCGGGGCCAACACCGCCATCTTCAGCGTGATCGATGGCGTCCTGTTGAAGTCGCTTCCTTATCCAGAGCCAGAACGCATTGTACGGATATTTGTCTCCAGCGCGGCTTATCCCAAATTTCCGTTGAATCCATTTGACTTCCAGGACTTCCGATCACGCAACAAATCATTCGATTCGTTTGCCGCGTTCACGCGTGAAGACGTACAGCTTTCCGGCTCCGGCGAAGCAGAGCGGCTAGCAGCGTTCAGGATTACATCCGGGTACTTTCGCGTACTCGGGCTCAAGCCGGAGATTGGAAGCGAATTCGACGAGAAGGCCGAGATTCCCGGAAATGGGCTGCAGGTCATCCTGAGCGACCGATTGTGGCGCACGCGATTCGGGGCGGCGCCGGATATCCTGGGGCGCAAGATCACATTAAATGCGCAACTCTTTACCGTTGTTGGAGTCATGCCACCGGGCACAGCCCATCCCGGAAACGAATTTCACTCCCTTCCCTACGGTGACAGTGTAGACATATGGTGGGCATTTTCATTCGCGGGAGACCCGTCGCAACGCGGTTCTCATTACATGGAAGGAATTGGACGATTAAGAAAAGGTGTCCAACCCAAGCTGGCACAGGGTGAGATGAACGCGCTCATGGTCCAGCTTGCCCGCGAGCATCCAGCAGATGCCGGCTGGCAGGTGCTGGTCATTCCTCTTTATCGAGAAATTGTCGGGTCCAGCCAGCGAATGCTGCTGGTGTTGCTGGGAGCTGTAGGCATGGTGCTGCTGATTGCATGTGCCAACGTTGCCAATCTGATGATGGCGAGGGCGACAACACGGAAGCGGGAAATCGCAGTGCGGCTCGCCTTGGGCGCGTCCCGCTCCCGCTTGATTCGCCAACTGCTTACGGAGAGTCTGCTCATCGCTTTCCTGGGGGGCGGCCTGGGTACTGCGATGGCAGTGGGAGGGATCAAGGCGCTGGTTTCTTTGCTCCCGGCCGATTTTCCCAGGGCGCATGATATTCATGTGAGCGCTCCGGTGTTCGCATTCACCATTCTGGTCAGCGTCGCTACTGGCATCTTGTTCGGTTTGGCGCCTGCGCTCCAGGCCTCTCGAACCGATCCAAGGCAAGGTATGCACGAAGGGGCGCGAACTTCAACCGGAGGCGGACGGCAACGCCGCCTTCGCAATGCTCTGGTCGTCTCCGAAGTGGGCCTTGCGTGCGTACTCCTGATCGGGGCCGGCCTGATGCTCCGCAGCTTTCTGAATCTGCTGCACCTCGATCCAGGGTTCAGGCAGGAGCATGTCCTAACCGCCACCCTCTTGCTGCCAAGAGCGGAGTACAAGACGAGCGTGGCCATCGGACGCTTTTATGACGACTTGGTTACACATGTAAGCTCCCTGCCGGGCGTGCAAAGTGCGGGTGCAGAGACCGCTCTGCCCTGGACGGGATACGACGGGAATGCTGACTTCTCGATCGAAGGGAAGACGCCCCAGCCGCATGAGACGTTCCACGCGCGATTTCACACGGCTACCCCAGACTACTTCCGCGCGCTCGGCATTCCTTTGGTGCGAGGACGATTCTTTACGAAAGCTGACAACCAGGATGCTCCGAACGTGCTGATTATCAATCAGGCTATGGCAGAGCGATACTGGCCGCACGAGGATGCTCTGGGGAAGCGAATCACCTTCAGCAGCACACCCAAGGACAAAGACTGGCTCACTGTGGTCGGAGTAACGGGCAACGTAAAAGACAGGCCCAGCAGCGCAGGCGCGGAGCCCGCATTCTGGTGGCCGCATCTCCAGCGGTCCACCCCGGATATGTCGCTGGTAGTTCGCGCTGACTTCAATTCCGAGATGCTGGCGGATGCAATACGGCAGGAAGTGAAGCGGCTTGACCCGGCGCTAGCCGTCTCTGGCGTTCGGTTAATGAATCAGATCGTGGAGGGATCGGTCGCCACGCCACGTTTTGCGTTTGTTCTGATGGGGCTGTTCGCCGCGTTGGCAGTTCTCCTTGCGGCAATCGGTACCTACGGAGTTATCTCGTATTCCGTAAGTCAGCGAGTCCCTGAATTTGGACTGCGCATAGCTTTGGGCGCACAACGGAACGATGTGCTGCACATGGTTCTTTTTCAAGCTACCAAACTGGCTCTGGCAGGCACGGCTCTCGGCTTAATTTTCGCCCTCACGCTGGCGCAGGTCTTGAGGGGGCTGATCTACCAGGTCAGTCCGGTTGATCCGCTGACGTTTACCGCAGTTGGGCTTACAATAATTGCCATGGCCATGCTTGCCGGCTACATCCCCGCACAGAGAGCCACACGAACGGACCCCGCTATTGCTATGCGGGCAGAGTGAAGCTTCTGCCTGCAATCGATGTGTACGCTTCTCCAACTGAATTTAAGCTCATTTCAGTCCATCGAACTGGAGAGGTAAGAGCACTTGGTTGCCAACTAACT